>JAFAUR010000925.1 GCA_019243205.1 Acidobacteriaceae bacterium
CGGAGGAATTTCCGCTCCCGGTATAACGGCAATCTGGTTCCGGATCGTGAACTGCGCCTGGTCATGCAACTCGGTTTCGTTGAGCCCCTGCCCATGAACCGCAACCAGGCAAACCGGCTGGCTCGATGCATCAAATTTCAAAACAACGGGAGGCAGCGTGCCCAGCGGAAGTCGCTTCAGATCCGCGAGCGCCAGGTTCGACAACTCCGTCACATCAGCGTCCGCACTGGTGCCCGGTTGGAAGTAAGCGCGAATAAGACTAACGCCGAGCATCGAGCGCGATTCCATGTGATCCATACCCGCCGCCAGCGTAAAAAATCGTTCCAGCGGATTCGTGATTGAAACCTCCACGTCGCCTGGCGGCATGCCCGAGTAAAACGTGGCGACCACAACCTCCGGCAGATTGATTGGAGGGAACAGGTCTACAGGCATCCGCATCAAGCTAACCAGCCCGATTACGCAGACAGCCAGGCAGAGTACAACGATAAAGTACGGATTACGAATCGAGAATCTTGACATGAAAAGGAGGTAAAACTCGCTGTGTTCTAGGTCTTCGCGGACACGGTTGCAGGCGGCGCGAGCTGAGGATGGACTTCTTCCCCGCTGCGAAGGCCCGATCTGTCGCTGACCACCACTTGCTCGCCTTCATGAAGGCCAGACAGAACTTCGGCCTCGTTCTCGCCCTCACCCTCGATGCCGAGCGAAACGTCGCGCGACTCAATTCGATTTCCCGAGTCCACCACCAGCACCGTCGTCTTTTCACCCTGCCGGTCAATCGCTTGTACCGGAATCGCGAGTGCGTCGCCTTTTCGATTCAGAGTCAAAGTCGCTTCCGCGTATAAGCCGGGAATCAGCTCACCCGTCGGATTGGGAACGTCTACTTCCGTGTGCATAGTACGCGTTGCATCGTGCACTTCGAAAGAAAACCGGGCTACTTTACCGGGGAACTGTTTATTCAGCGAAGGAACGCGTACGCTGACTCGATCACCCATTTTGATGTAAGCCACGTAGCCTTCCGGAACCGGGATGACCAAACGATAGAGATTTTCTTGCGAAAGCTTGACCAGCGGCATCGCCTGCGTGCTGGAGTTCGTACCGGCTTGCATCAGCGCGCCCAGGTTCGCGTATCTTGCGGTAACCACACCATTGAACGGAGCAGTAATCCGCGAGTATGAGTAAAGTGCCTCGTCGCGAGTTACCTTGGCTTGAGAAACCGCAAGATTGCTGTTGGCCGCCGCTAAATTCGATTTCGCCGCTTCCACCTGCGCTTCGGCTGCAAGATCCCTGCCTTGCACATCATCCACTTCCTGCTGGGCCACGAGTCCCGGCTTACTCTGCGCAACACCGTTCAAACGTGCGAATTCCAAATGCAGTACTTTGTGTTGCGCTTCGATGCGGCTGAGCTGATTTCCGGCATTTGTAACCTGGTCCTGCATGCTCTTAACGGCCGCTTTATCCTGCTCCAGTTCCGCCGCCAACTCCGGGATTTCAAGCACCGCCATGAGCTGTCCCTTTTTCACTCGACTTCCGAAATCCACCAGCAGTTGATTCACATAACCCGATTCTTTGGCGTAGACTTCAATCTCCTGAAACGGGACCAGCTCGGATGAAACCGTCAGTTGCCTTTCCAGCATGTGTCGCTCGACCTTTGCAACACCGACCGTAGTGGCGACGTGCTGCTCTTCTGCCGCGGGGCTTTCCGCGTTTCCTGCGCGCGAGCAGGAACCGCAGGCAAACAGCAGCAACATGATCGCTGTACCTGTCAGCACTACTTGCAATTTACGTTTTGGGAACACCATTTCAAACCGCGGCGCAGCGTCGGCTTCCGACGCGCGCGCTCAAGAACCAGTCTCGGACAGACTCTCACGGTTCGAAATACCCCACGCGCGGTATTTACCGGGCTGACCTGACACTAGTTCGTCGCTTCTGCTGGCTATTGCGTTACGTAGTAGGTACTAGTGGCAGGTTCGCTTCGCAGGTTAGGGTCCTTCTAACCTGATCGCACTGCGAACTCGATCCGCGACGCTAACACAGCTTTCGTACCGCAACGGTAACATAGACGAAAGATATCGACTTGCTAAACACACCGGTTCACTCCTCCTCTTCAGCGGACTCAAAGGAGCCCGGTCCGCTCTTCTCGCGTGAGAACGCCTTCGCGTTTTTCCTGGTTACCGCCCTGTTTTTCCTCTGGGGCATTCCGAATAATCTGAACGACGTCTTGATTCGTCAGTTCATGAAATCGTTCGAAATTTCGCGTTTTCAGGCCGGACTCGTGCAATCGGCTTTCTACTTGGGCTACTTTCTTTTGTCCATGCCCGCCGCGCTGCTGATGCGAAAATTCGGCTACAAGACCGGGCTCGTCACTGGCCTGTTCCTTTACAGCGCCGGCACGTTCCTGTTTTGGCCCGCTGCCCTCAACAGAAGTTATGCCTTCTTTCTGTTTGCATTGTTTGTGATTGCCAGCGGACTCTCTTTCCTCGAGACTGGTTCCAGCCCATTCATCGCACAGATAGGGGACCCGCAAACTGCCGAACGAAGGTTGAATTTCTCTCAAGCCTTCAATCCGTTGGGCGCTATCACCGGCGTTCTTATCGGCACCACTTTCATCTTTTCCGGCGTCGAACTGTCGCCCGCGCAGATCACCGCACTGAAAACAAGTGGCCAATATGACCCAATACTCAGAGCCGAAACGCTGCGTGTCATCGCTCCATATCTCGTCCTCGGAGTCGTCGTGGTCCTGTGGGCTGTCCTCATCCTCCGAACCCGATTTCCGCGCGTGGGAGAAGAGGCGGATGCGCCCGGATCTACGGGCGCAGGCAGCTTCCGGCAACTGCTCCAGCAGCGGCACTTCATCTTCGCCGTTATCGCGCAATTCTTTTACGTCGGCGCTCAGGTCGGAACCTGGAGCTACTTCATCACTTACGTGCAGGATTACGCTCACGAATCCGAAAAGATCGCCGGCTACTTTTTGACAGGTACCCTTGTAGCCTTTGCTGTGGGACGGTTTGCCGCCACTTACCTGATGCGCTTCATCGCGCCCAGCCGTTTGATGGGGCTCTATTGTGTAGCTAACGTCTGTCTCGTGGGTTTCGGGATCATGAAACCCGGGTGGGTTGGTCTCTGGGCTATCTTCCTTACCAGCTTCTTCATGTCCCTTATGTTTCCGACGATCTTCGCTCTGGGACTGCGCGGGCTTGGTCCGAGCACCAAGCTCGGCGGCTCACTTCTGGTCATGGCCATCATCGGAGGCGCCGTATTCACGCCCGTGATGGGCCTGGTCGCTGAAAAAACGCACAGCATGGCCGATGCCATGTCCGTGCCGCTTATCTGCTACCTGGTCATTGGCCTCTTCGCGTTCTTCGGAGCCACAGAAAATCGTATTCCTGCGCACGATCATTTGGCGCCGGAGCGTCTCCCGCTCGAAAGCTAGCACTTGAGTCTAGAAACCTTCCCAGACTAGTGCCGGGAACACGGCACTCGATCGGAAACCCATCGATTCGTAAAGCCGGATTGCATCCACGTTTGAGCAAGTCACGGTCAAACTGACCGTCGTGCAACCCGCTTGTCGCAGATTCAGAAGAGATCTTCGCAGTAGTTCGTATCCGAGCCCAACGCCTCGAACCGCTGGAAGAACACACAATTGCGTCACGTGCCCCGAGTTCTCGGAAACCATGCTCGTGAGGCAAGCTCCACACACTCGGCCAGTCCGGTCGTCTACAGCCACGGCAGAAGACAGCGGAGCAAACACCCCGCACCCGGGGAATCGAATGATATTCGTCAGGAAGTGGCGGGCTCCTGGAATCGTGCGGTACTGGTCGTTGATCTCGCTATCGACATGCCCCCGGTACGCTGCCGCCACCAGGTGCGCGATCTCTTCGCCGAATCGCTCTTCCCAAGTGTAGAATTTCGCGCCCGTACTTCCAGCGCGCGGCTTCAATGCGGGCACTGCATCGGCCGTTACCTCCATGAACAGCCGGTCATGACGCGTGAGAAAACGATGAAACGGAATCTGACTCATGCCGCCGCTCAGCATCATCAGTTGCGATTCGATACGCCGCACACCGGACGTCAACATGAGTCCTTGAACCACGGCCCCCAGCAACAGCGCCTCATTTGTCGCGCTTGCGTGCGCGGAAGAAACGTAGAAGTCGCCAATCAGCCCCTTTCGTCCCTCCACCACAACATACGCGTACCCGATCACTTCGCGCCGCCATCGAAGCGCATGCCCGTGAAGAGCATGCACCTGAACGAAACGCCGGAGCAGTTCCGCGGAACCACGGAAATCCCAGGCGAAGCGTTGTGTCCAGACGTTGATCTCTTCTGCAAGCAGCGGATCGAGTTCGCCAAGGCCGATCTGCTGCAGCTCGATGACTTCCGGCAGTGAAACGTCAGACAGCGCTGCCATTCCAGGATTATACGTGGGCAGGAATAGGTTCGGGCTCGTGCAGACTTTCGGGGCTGGTGAGAAACCGGGCAATCTGTTCCGTTGCCTGCCGGGTTCGCGCTTCGTCTTCGATCAAACTAAAACGGACGAACCCTTCTCCCATAGGGCCAAACCCGATTCCAGGCGACACCGCCACTCGCGCCTTCTTCATCAACAGCTTTGCGAATTCAAGCGAGCCCATCTGTGCAAATACGTCCGGAATCTGAGCCCACACAAACATCGAGGCTCGCGGCGGCTGAACTACCCAACCGGCGTCTTTCAAGCCTTCGATCAGGCAATCCCGCCTCGATTGATAAATTGCACGGATCTCCCCTGGCGCTCCCAGGCATTCATTCAGCGCCACAATGGAGGCAATCTGTATCGGTTGAAAAATGCCGTAATCGAGATAGCTCTTGATCCGGGCCAATGCCGCGATCAGTCTACTGTTCCCCAGGCAGAAGCCAACGCGCCAGCCCGCCATATTGAAGCTCTTTGTCATCGAGTAAATCTCGACCGCGTACTCTTTCGCGCCTTCCACCTGCAGAATGCTCGGGGGTCGATAACCGTCAAACCCCAGCTCGGCGTAAGCGAAATCGTGAACGATGTAGGTCCCGTGTTCCCGGGCCAGCGCAACGATCTCGCGCATAAATTCGAGGTCCACGCAAACTGTGGTTGGATTATGCGGGAACGAAATCAGAATGACTTTGGGCTTCTTCTCGCCGGATCGATAAAGGGCTTTGAGACCGCTGAGAAAAGTTTCGGCATCAGGCATCGGCAGCATCCGGGCTTCGCCCTCTGCCATAACGACGCCATATTGGTGGATCGGATACGCCGGATTCGGCGACACCACCACATCACCCGGTCCGATGATCGCAAACAGCAGGTGAGCCAGGGCGTCTTTCGCCCCGATCGTGACAATCGCCTCAGTGTCTACGTTGCACCGGACGCCATACTGCGTCGCATATCGTTCGACGATCGCCTCGCGCAGCGCTGGAATGCCTCGCGACACCGAGTACCGGTGATTCGCCGGGTTCTGCACAGCTTCGATAACCTTGTCCACCACCGGACGGGGAGTCGCGCCATCGGGATTTCCCATCCCCATGTCGATGATGTCTTCACCGGCTGCCCTTGCCTTGTCCCGCAACTCGTTGATTACGGCAAAAACATAAGGCGGCAGTTTCTGGATCCGGTAAAACTCGTCGCCCGGAAGCAACGAGTTTGACGCAAGCGGCATATCCACCTAGTGTATCGGCCTGCCAAAATATAGCAGTAACAAAGGATGTGGCGTTGACGTCTTCGCCTATTCCTGACGCAATGCGTCAACAGGATCGACACGGCTCGCCCGGCGCGTCGGCACAAAACTGGCGATGAGCGCAGCAACAACCAGAAGCAAAACCATCGCGGCGACCGTGCGTCCATCAACGGGTTGCATCCCTTCAACCACATGCTGCAACACGCGCATTGCGGCAATTGCGCCAACCATGCCCAATGCAGCCCCAGTCATCACCATCTTCAAACTGTGTGCCAACACGAGCCTGATGATGTCGCGAACGCTCGCCCCAACTGCTATCCGTACGCCGATTTCAGGTATCCGCTGCCCCGTTACATATGCCAGTAACCCGTAAAGGCCGATGGACGCGAGCAGCAACGCGAGCCCGGCGAAGATGCCAAACAACACGGAGAGGAAACGCTGCCGTCCCAGCGAAGCGCTTACAAGCTGCTCCATGGTACGGACTTTGTATAGCGCCTGATCGCCTGACGCGCCGCGCAATTGCCGCCGCAGAGACTCGACAATATTCAGAGGCGAAGTCCGCGTTCGCACTGTGATCGACATCACCGAGGAAAAGAAACGCAGCATCGGCGCGGGCACCTGGGCGAACGGATAGTACAGTTGATCGCGTACCCGCGACTCAGTATCGCCGGCCAGACCCCAGTGGCGCACATGGCCCACGACGCCCACAACAGAAGCGGGCGCGGTCGTTGGTCCGATCCACAAATGCCTTCCAACTACATCCTTTCGCCCAAACGCATCTTCTGCCAGATTCTCATCCACCACCACTACCGGCCGGCTCCCATCGCGGTCATTTTCATCGAAGAAGCGTCCTTCGAGTAAGGGAATTCCCATCACGTCCAGATATCCGGGCGTCACCGTAGATGCCAGCGCCACACGCTCTTCGTTGGCCGGCGGCCGCGCGGGCGTCGTTCGGAACGGTCCCACGTTTTGTCCCTCGCCCATCGGCACGATATCTGCAAGCGCAGCGAATTCCACTCCCGGAACCCGCCGCGCCCGATCGAGTACGTCTTCCCACGCTGACCGCATCCGCGCCGGGTTCGTGAGTGCGGCGGGCGAAAGTGCAAACCGGGCCGTCAGCACGTTTTGCACATTGAAGCCGGGATTGACGGACGACAGGGTCAACAGAGTCTGCCCCAGCATACCCGCCGCCACCAGCAACACCAGCGCAAGTGCAAGCTCCGAAACGACGAACGTGTTGTGCAAATGCCGTGAGCTTCCCCTGACCGATCGCCCGCCCGACCGGAGCGTTTGCTCCAGCCCCTTTATGGAAATGCGTAACGCCGGTGTTAAGCCAACCGCAACACCGCACACCAGCGAGATGCCGGCTGCGAAAAATAGAACGCGCCAGTCAAGCCTGATCTCCCCCGCGCGTGGCAAATGGCCCGGCCAAAACACCGCAAATCGATGAACGCTTACGACTGCAAGCACGATTCCGAGAACACCGCCGCAAATTCCTAGCACCGCGCTTTCCGTCACACATTGGCGAACAAGCCGGCTGCGGCCGGCGCCCAGTGCTACACGCATCGCCAGTTCCCTCTCACGAGAAATCGCTCGCGTCAGGAATAAGCCGGCGATATTGACGCACGTAATCAAAAGAACGAGGCCGACGGCCGACAACAACAGCCAGAGAGTACCGCGAACATCTTTCACCAGGTCGTGCAACAACGGATGTACTCGGAAACTGAGATCACCGTTCGACTTCGGATATTCTTTGGCCAGGCGACTGCCGATGGACGCGAGTTCCGCCTCAGCTTGGCTCAACGAAACACCTGGCCGCAGGCGCCCTATGACCTGAATGAAGCGTGCTTCGCGATTCCGGATATGGGGGTCAGTGCTTTGACCCAGAGGCGTGAACACGTCGGCCTCTCCGGTTAGCTGAAAGCCGGCCGGCAGTATGCCGACGACGACAAAATCTTTGCCATCATAGGCGAGCTTTTTACCGACCGCGGATGGGTCCCCCTGAAATCGGCGCTGCCACAAGTCATAACTGATCATCGCGACAGGCACTCCGCCGGGCCGATCTTCGTCTTCCCGGAACGCGCGTCCGTATTCGGGAACCACGCCCAAAGTGGAAAACAGCCCTCCAGAGATCTGCCGGCCGTCAACGTATCCCGGCTCTCCTGGCGAGCTAACAGTGCCGCCGCCGTCGGTCCATGCTGCCAGGACAAGCGAGCCACTGGTCTGGCTCAAATCCACGAAGTCAGGGTATGAGAACCCCCAGAATTCGCCAAAATGCTCGGCGTTTCCATGGACTACGACCAGGCGATCGGCCTGCGGGAACGCAAGCGGTCTGAGCAGAACAGCATTGATCACCGCGAACATCGCCGTAGTCGCCCCGATCCCCAACGCCAGGATGAGGATGGTGATCGAGACGAAACCGGGTCGTTGCCGCAAAATGCGCAGCGCATAACGGGTGTCCTGCACCAACTCTTCCGCCCAGCGCGTACCACGAGCATCGCGGCAGTGTTCCTTAACTTGCTCGGGACCGCCGAGCGCGACGCGGACCCTGCGACGCGCTTCCGCAGGAGATTCTCCCCGGCCGATCAGGTCATTTTCATGTTGGTCCAGATGGAAGCGCAGTTCCTTTTCGAGCTGATCTTCCATATCCTTTCGGTGCAGTAGGCGAGACCACCAGTTCATTGCGCACCCCCATCTCCCATGCCGAGAATGAGGCCAATTGCTTCGGTTAACCGTTGCCAGCTGACCGCTTCAGCTTCCAGTTGCTTCCGGCCCTTTCGTGTAAGTCGGTAAAACTTGGCTTCCCGTCCGGTTTCGGTCTTCTTCCAGTCAGCAGACAAAAAGCCGCGGTTCTCCAGCCGGTGCAGCGCAGGATACAGTGAACCTTCAGGAACCTGCACCACTCCGCGCGATACCTGTTCCAGTCGTTGCGCGATCGCATAGCCATGGACCGGCTCGGGAGCAACGGCTTTCAAAATTAACAGATCCAGTGTGCCTTGAGGAAGATCGGACTTCTGTGCGGGCATCGATGCCTCCAACTTCTATGGGTATTCTATACCCGACAGACATAGAAGTGCGAGGTATGGAAACCTCCACGTCTCAAATGAGAGCGTTTGACAGCCGCGAGAGGGATGCATACAATCCAGGAAACGTGTGCTACCGGAGTAACATCATCAACTTCGCCAGCCTTTGCACCGTCCGAGGATCGTCCGTGAAAAAACTCCTTCTGCTGCTGACGTCCGTTTTCATCGCTTTCGCCGGACTCTGGCTGGCAGTGATGGAAAACGCATTGAAGCACGACGGTTACATCGGCCGGGCGATCATCGCTCTCGCTGTGTTGACCCAGGGCTTGGCAACCCTGTTCTGGATTGGCTTCGGCGGCCGCGCGCTATTTCGCATTCTGCTCGCAGCAGGCGCCATCGCCGCCGCCTTGCTGGCTTTGAGCGCTTTCAAAGGACTCATGTCTACACCGCACTTCGAAGGCTTCGTGTTGATCATCGGTGTCGCTCTGCTGCTGCAAAGCGCCCTGACCCTCATCACCTTGCTCACGACAGCCCAACGCACAGCGAAATGACTCGCGTTAGTTCCTACCAGTCGCTCCGCAGAATATTGAAGTACGTATGCAAGCCCAGCCGGAACTGGTCGATTGGTATGTGTTCACTATCGCTGTGCATGGTCCCAAGCGTCGCCGCGTCCACCAGCATAGGCTGAACTCCGTAGCCAACAGCACCGCGCAACCGGAATTTTTGACTGTCCGTACCGTACGGAACGATGATCGGCACTACCGTCGCCCCAGGATGATCCTTTGAAATCGCCTCCCTGATCGCCGCAAACAACGGCGTATCCGTTCGGCTTGCACCAGGATCAGCAGGATGCGAAAGCTGCTCGTAAGTCACGCGCGGATCGTTCACCCGAGCCTTGATCTCGGACAGGAATTCTTCCGCGTTCTGACCCGGCAACAGCCGGCAATCGAGCGTTGCCTCGGCGGACGAAGGAATCACATTCGGCTTCGGCGGATCTCCCACTCCGCTCCGTAACGTCGTCAGAGACATCGTGTTCTGTTGAACCGCATTCATGAATTTGTTCGAGGCAAATGTTCCCAACTTACGACGCATCTCGTCGATCACGGGCTGAGGTTTGTCCCAAGGGCCTATAGCCTTCGCTCGAGCAATCGCTTGTAGCAGAATGTCGTTTGCGTTCTCGGTTATCGGCTGCGATCCGTGCCCTGAAATTCCGGTGGCATGCAGCTTGATCCAAAGCACCTGTTTGTCACCGACTGAAATCCCAAACACCTCTTTGCCAGACGCGTAGAGATCGCGCGAGCCCACGGCTCCTTCATCCAGAACGTATTCAGGATTCAGTTCGTCCCAATGATTCTGGATCATCCATGCTGCACCGAACGCGCCATCCGACTCTTCGTCGCAAGTCGCGAGAAAAACAATGTCCCGCGGAGGCACGATCCCAAGACGCTTCAGCAAAATCAGCCCGGTCAGCTGCTGAACTCCCGTGCTCTTCATATCGAGTGAACCGCGCCCCCAAAGCTGCCCGTCCTTGATCTGCGCTCCAAACGGGTCGATCTTCCAACGCGCGGCATCCACCGGAACCACATCCATGTGATTCAGCAACAGAAGAGGACGCTTACTGTGATCCCGCCCCGGAAGACGCGTCAAAAGATTCGTGCGCCCTCCTGACCCGCTGACATAGAGCTTCGTTTGGAAACCTGCCGCTTCCAATTCGCTCTGCAGCAGTTTTGCCGTTGCGCTGGTATCAGCCGGCGGATTTACGCTGCGTATGCGGACGTACTGTGAAAGCAGCTCTACCGCATGCTGCTCCACTTGCCGCCAGTCTGGCTCTGCGGTCGAGGCAAACGCACACGATGAGATGAGAAGAGAAATCACCCAGCGACAAGTCACTGGAAGGATTCTTACACACCCGCCGTCTGACTAGATCGCCCGGATGAGGTGCACAGGTAACAGGATGATCGCTTTCACCAGCGCGAGCGCCCCATGCACCGCGATTCCGGCAAGCTTAAACGGCAGCAGCAATAACCAGACGATCGGATACAGCAGTAGCGCTGCCAGAGCCAGCGGCCAGCAGAGGATCAGCAGCAAACACCACAGCAGGAACGTAAACATGTCGATTCACGAGCAAATACGCAAATAAACCCTTCCAGGTTCCCCGTCTAACATTTGATTCTCCGCTTACCTGACGTTCAGAACCGATCCGTCGTACTACTCGCGTAGGCTTTGAGAACCCAGCATCAGGGTGTCCCTGAACCTGCTGATCCTCTGCACGCAAGCTAGGGAGAGCACAAGGAGTCATCCAGCATCATGGCCCCTATTCCAACGAGTTCATGCCGTGAAACCGTGTGAAGCCAGAAGCTACAGGACGAACTCTCTTGGTGCGCTCTACCCATTAGAATGCGATAGATGGCTGTTTTGGATCACGTAATCGCTGTCCCTGCGCTTGCGAAGAAAGATGCTCGTCGGCGGCTGCGTATCGTGTGTCGCTGTTGTGTGCTTGCGCTTGTCGCGTGCCAGCTTTGGGTCGGTCGTTACGTCATCGACGCGGATGGTACTGCTTACGTAGACGTTGCTCGCGCTTGGCTGCGCGGCGACTGGCTGCATGCGCTTAACCCTTACTGGAGCCCGCTTTACACGTGGCTATTGGCTGGTGCGTTCGCCATTTTCCATCCGTCCATGCATTGGGAGTTGCCTCTCATACACGCGGTGAACTTCCTGGAATTTGTGGCGGCCTTCGCCGCTTGGGAATGGCTGACTGCCGAATGGGAACTCTGGCAAGGGCCTCCCGCGCGCCCGCTTCTGGTTGATGTCACAGGATATTGTGTACTTCTATGGGCGGGTCTGCGTCTTACTGAGCTCTGGCGGTTTAACAATGCTGACACATTAGTGATGGCTTTGCTCATAGCCGCCGCCGCCATTCTCGTTCGCGTGCGCCGGGGAATTTCCACAAACCGGGACTTCGCTCTCTTCGGTCTTGTGCTCGGGGTGGGATTTCTCGCCAAAACTGCATTCTCCACTGAGATTGCCGTCTTCCTCATCGTAATCGCGCTGCTACTTCGGTCGTGGCGGAACCGGTACATTGTCGCCGTTATTCTGATGACCTGCGCAGTGGCTTCGCCGCTCATTGCTGCGATCTCTATAGCGAACAGACGCTTCACCATGGGCGACAGCGGGCGGTTGAATTACTCCTGGCACGTAACGGGAATGAGCGTCGAAGGTTACAAAGAGAGTGCGCATTGGCCCGATCCCGACATCCAACACCCGATCCGGGTATTGATGCAACATCCGCGTGTGCTCAGCTTTGACCAGCACGTTGTGGGCACATTGCCCATCCACTCCGACGTTTCTTGGTGGTGTTCTGGGTATCCGGTTCGATTCGACAGATCAAGACAACTGATGGTTCTTTGGTCCAACATCAAGTTCACCATCTATGCATTTAGGTGCCCGGCGCTCCTATTGCTGTTGCTGGCCCTGGTGTACGATGCCTCGCGAGTGGTGAAGCGGTTCGCGAGGGCGTGGTTTGTTTGGGTTCCCGGCTTGCTTTTTGCCGCGGCATATACACCCGTGTTTTCCGATTATCGATATCTGGCCGGCAGCTACGCTGTCATTGGCTTTGCGCTGATTGCTGCCGCCTGGCGAACAGAAGTACCTCGTGGTGTCGCACGTATCGCAATTTGGGTGCTCCCATTAATTACGGCTGTGGCTTTGATGGGTGGGCCTTTCCGGCAAATGCTTCCGCAACTGATCCGCGATACCGCTGGAAAAAAACTGCCCTGGGGCTACGAGAATATACAGGTCGCGGAAACTATGCGCCGAGTCGGGTTACAAGCCGGCGATCGGGTAGCCTACATCGGCGCTGATCTACCTGCCGCGCACGTTGGCTTGGAGCGCGCTCATATCGTGGCTGTAGTGCCCGAAACAGTTACGCAGGATGACAACATCCGGGGACGTCCACTGACGTTTGATTTTCCTAAGCAAGATGAATTCTGGCACAGTAGCCCGGAAAGGAAGCAGCGGGTCTATGATGCCTTCAGAAGCGTTGGCGCCAAATGGGTCTTTGCCGATACGGTACCGGAGTGGGCGGATGTAATTGGATGGACGGTAGCCGGTGGATCGCACAACTTGCGGAATACTGACCGTCCGCACACTTACTTCCGGAAGTTACAGTAGTACAGTTGTCCTGTATCGGTAATCGCACCACGTTCCCGCATGAGAGCGCTCTCAACAGTGCAGCGCAAGCCTGGCGAGACATGACGCAATCAGCACGTACATCTGTCGTGTCCGGCTTTAC
>JAFAUR010000956.1 GCA_019243205.1 Acidobacteriaceae bacterium
GGAACACAAAGTTCGAGGTTCGGCCGTGAGCGAATCCTGAAGTTCACGAGCACATTTTTCAACATCATCCTTCATTTTCTCGGGCGCACGAAACATCTCGGTTTCTTTACGGATTGCTTATGGCTGGCTTATGCGTTTTTTACTGCCGGGCTTTTACTATCGTGGCGTGAGACTACAGACGGCTATCTGGATGCTGATATTCTCCGGGGCGTTTTCAGGCGCTTCGAGGGCCGTTGAAACTTCCACAGTATCCGAAACGGCTGACGTCGGCGTGGTAACCGACGCTTCGGTGACGGTCGGCCAGCCGGAAGCGAATACGACGGATGATCCGTCGCCCGCGGTGAAGGATGACGGCATCACGAAGAATGTGAGTGCTGCGGCAAAGCCCGGCTTTTTCAAACGGTTCGCCAAAGCGTATTGGGACGACTGGCATCCCTCCGGTTCTCCGGCCGTGAGTACGGGAAGCTCCGAGCCGGCATATCGAGGATTCCCGCCCCCAGTTTCGAACCCGCCATTTCCCTTTAATGTCTGGCCAATCGGCGGAACGCCATGGATTGGTTATCCGAATTCCACGCAGTATCCGCTTACAACCGCGTTACAGACAGGGCCCAACGGTGACTTCTGGAAAAAAGCAAACGTTCAGATCTATGGATGGCTTGATGTCGGCATGAACGTTAGCACGTCGTCAGCCAGACCGTATGGCAACCTTCCCGTAGGTTATGCGGAGATCCCGAACACGTTTCAGCTGGACCAGTTCACAATGTATATCGAGCGTGTTCCCGATACCATTCAGACCGATCATTTCGATTGGGGTTTCCGCTTCACCAACTTGTACGGGCTCGATTACCGGTTCACGACGGCTAGAGGTTACTTCAGCCAGCAGCTGTTGAATAATCCTCAAGCGAATGGAAGCATCGGTCTCAAGAACGGGTATGATCCGGTGATGGCGTACGTGGATTTGTACTTCCCCCATGTCGGGAAAGGTATGGACGTTCGCATTGGACGCTACATCTCACTACCGGACATCGAAGCACAGCTTGCGCCGAACAACTATACGTACACGCATTCACTTACCTACACGTACGATTGCTACACGCAAACCGGTGTGAACGCTACCATCAAGTGGAGCAATCATTGGACAACACAGTTTGGGCTCTCGGGTGGGTGCGAAGCTGCGCCGTGGGCGCCTAATGCAAAGGTGACAGGAAACGTTTGCGCCGGATATACCTGGTCGGAAGGCGCCGATAACATCTACGTTTGCGCTAACTCGATCAACGACGGGAAATACAACTACAACAACCTGGCCGCTTACTATGCGACCTGGTATCACAAATTCGGTCACTCTAAGTGGCACAGCGCTTGGGAGACCTGGTATCAATACATGCGGGATACGCCTAACATAAATAATCCCAACGCTGCGTCATTACTGATCAACAATTCAAATGGCGCATACTGCAATCATCCGACAGAGCTGACCTGCTTTGCGCCCGAGTGGGCGAGCGTCGCTTATATTTCGAGAGAGATAAATAAGTCGAACGCGTTGATCGCAAGGACTGAATATTTTGACGATCTCAAGGGACAGCGGACCGGCTATCAAACTAAATATTCCGGATACACACTCTCATGGAATCATTGGATCGGCACAACCGTGCTGTTTCGTCCGGAGCTGACGTACGACCACGCCTATGATTCCGCCGCGTTCAACAACGGAACCAAGAAAAGCCAGCTGATGTTTGCGGGTGACGTGATCTTCTTCTACTAAGGAAGCAGGGGGTCACCAGGCTCCCTGCTTGCCTCCGAACCACCAGACCAGGCCCAGCGTAGCAGTATTTTGCTCTTTTTTCAGGATGCCTAGTCTGCTGGTATAGAAATATGGCTGGTTCGAGAAATCGCGACGCCACTCACCAAAGACCAGGAACTGATCTGCCAGCGCATATTTGGTAGTGAAGGTGGTCTCTTTGAAGGCCGCGGTCGAGTTGCTGAACAGGCCGCCGCCGTGGTCAGAGACATATTCTGCGCGTCCGGCCAGCCAAAGTTTCTTGTTGAGCTGGTATTGGAGGTAGACAGCTCCACCATCGACGTGCATGGGTGAAGATGTTTCATGTAACCGCTGAATGACGTAATCGCCTTCAACGGCGACAGTGGCTTTTGAAGAGGCTTGCCAGGCTACATAAGAATCAAAGATGTGCAATTTTCCGTTCGCCGAATCGGTAATGGGCATGAAGGGAACACCCTGCTGGGTCGGAAGTCCTGGGGGGGCGCCGCCATTCGGGAAATACATCACGTCCGGATGCTCCTGACCAAGGTAGTAATTGACATTCCAGCTGAGGCTTTTGGCTGGTTGAAGGGCCAGGCCGAAAAATTGGTCTTTAAATCCGTTGAATGGCTCTACCTGTTGAGTGCCATTTACCAGCCAATAACTTAAGGCTAATTTGTCATTCACCTTGTAATTCGCCCGAAGGCCCATATGATAGAAGGGCAGAATAGCAAACCAGAAAGATCGTGAATAGTTCATTTGATCTTTTGTGTAGTTCCCTTCGTATCCGAGGGAACTGGCGAACTTACCAAAGTCGAGTTTAAGTCCCGTGCCTATGGGAGCGACATATTCCCCGTATGCCTGAAAGACATTGCGGTAGATTTCGGGGCGCGGCTCGTTCGCCGGATTGCCTTGCAGAGTCTCGGTTGCTTGCCCGTATTGAAGATCGAGACGCATACCAACGCGCTTGCCGTTCTCAGGATCAGCAGCGTTCTCCAGTACAAGGGCAGCCTGGTTCAGACTGATTGCATTGCTGCTGACGTCATAGGATCGCAGGAGGTTCGCGCGTCCTATCGGCTGGTTGAAGTTGTACGCATAATAGCCATCGAACGAGATGTTGACGGTTGTGCCACGCAATAAATCTGCCGCCGGGGAGACATTGTGCTCGGCCGATGGACCCTGCGGCGCTGGCGCGCCAGCTGCAGGCGAGGCAGACTGGGCGGCCGGAGGGTCTGGCATGGCCACGGAGGATGCAGAACCTGTTGCAGCGGAAGCCGTTGAAGTGGGGAGGATGGGCTGAGCCGATGACGAACGCTTTTCGAGCTCGTCGACTCTCTCTTGTAACTTTTGGACGAGGTCTCGCAACTCCGACACTTGCTTCTTCAAGTCCGAGTTTTCGGGCAGGCCTGCCTCTTCTCGACTTTGACTCTGACCGTATGAGTTAGAGACGAAGAGCAATGAACAGAGCGCAAGACCGCGGCCCGCACAATACAGGAAAGCCAATACAGAACGCATATTTAGATCCTTTAGCATTCTGGCCAGATCGCCTCAAGCGCCGGACAGATTAATGTATCGACAAGGAAAGTCAGCTCATTACAGCAGAGAAACATGTCTGTGCTGTGGTGAACAAAGAGCAGCAAAGCGCAGTACTCGCTCAGAGATTTGCTAAGGCGCGGTGAACCATATGGATCGAGATTGCCCCTTCGCCCACGGCCGAGGCAACCCGCTTCACATTGCCCGCCCGCACGTCGCCTACTGCGAACACACCCGGCAAACTCGTTTCCAACATTTGACGAGGGTCGCCAGTGCAATTGGCTTCATCCAGATCCCGACGCGTGAGAACAAATCCCTTACTGTCGAGCGCCAGAGAATCTCGAAGCCAGTCCGTACGGGGCGACGCTCCGGTCATGATGAACAGGTGTTCGATCGGGTGCTCAGAAACATCCCCCGTCTGCTTGTGCCGCCAGAAGACCGAAGCGAGCGAATCCGTTCCATTCAGCGCAATAATCTCGGTATTGAAATGCAATTTGATCTGGGGATTCTCAGTCAAGCGTTGGATGAGATAGCGAGACATGGTGCTGCGAAGTTCACCCGATCGAACCAGCAGATGAACCCTGGGCGCAACTTGAGAGAGAAAGACAGCCGCCTGTCCGGCCGAATTGCCGCCGCCCACAACCGCGACTTCCCCGCTCAGGCAAAGCTGGGATTCGATGTAAGTGGCGCCGTAGTAAATTCCATTTCCCTCGAACTGCTCGAGATTGGGCAATTGTGGTTTGTTGTACTGTGCACCGGTAGCAATGACAACAGAACGAGTCAACAGCGGATGACCTGAATCCAGAACAATTTCATAAGGGCGATTGCCGCACCTCAGCTCCGTGACAGAACGGGCAATGATCATGTCGGCGCCGAATTTTTGTGCCTGAGTGACGGCCCGCGCTGCCAATTCCTGTCCGGAGACGCCGGTGGGAAATCCGAGATAATTCTCGATCTTGGAACTCGAACCGGCCTGCCCTCCGGGAGCGCGCGCTTCGATTACCAAGGCGTCCAAGCCTTCGGAAGCAGCGTAAACCGCGGCTGCGAGACCGGCCGGACCTGCTCCCACGATGATCACGTCGTGAACATGCTTCTCGTTCACGTTCGCATTGAAGCCCAGACCATTTGCCAGCTCTGCAATCGAGGGACTTCGCAGCACGATTCGGTTGTTACAAATGACAACCGGAACTTCTGACGGGCGGACGTCGAATCGATCGAGGAGTTCCTGCGAAGTGCTGTCGACGTCAAGATCTACATACTGGTAGGGATGACCATTGCGGGCGAGAAACTCACGCAATTCGAGAGTACGCGCCGAATGACGAGACCCCATGAGGATGACATTGCCGAAACCGTGGCTAATGAGTTCAAGCCGGCGAAGGATAAAGGCGCGAAGCAGAATTTCACCGATTTCGGCATCTCTTGCGACTAGAGACCGAAGCGTATCGTTCGGGAGTTCAATGAGTTCACCAGCCTCGATCATCTGCCCGCGAACCAGACATTGACGGCCGGAAATCATCGTCATTTCTCCGGTGAACTCGCCGGGATCGTGGTGCGCGATCAGCCGCTCTCCGTCCAGCTGCGGCAGGACAATCTCCATTCGGCCCGACAGCAGCACGAAAAAAGGCACGTTCGAGTCATTCGGCTCGAAAAGGATCTCGCCTGCTTCAGCTTTTCGGGTTTGACCGCAATCCCGGATGCGCGCGATCTGTGCTTCAGTCAGAACAGGGAAGACCTGTGTACGAGCGTCAAGAGCGCTGGGAACTTCGGGGAAAGGCACTCTCCAATTTTCCTAAGTTTCCGAGGCAGTCGGTCGCGATGAGATGAGAAATACCGGCTGGATCAGCCTATGGCTGGTCGCGTGAAACGGCGCCTGCTCCAGAGCCGATCATGGGAACGCTCTTTGTCCCACTCTGGTGTGGGTTCGAAGTACCCAGGTTCGAGGAGATGCTGCTTCACGACCTCTTCGTTGAGCGTGACACCCAGTCCGGGACCGTCGGGAACAGTGACGAAACCGTGATTGACAATCGGCTTCTCAACGCCTTCCACCAGATCGCTCCACCAGGGGACATCGACGGAGTGATTCTCCAGCACAAGGAAGTTATTCGTTGCGGCGGCACAGTGGACGTTCGCCATGCAGGAGACGGGCGATCCGGCGAAGTGCATCGCCATGGGAATGCCATAGGCTTCGATCGCATCGCCGATCTTCTTGGTTTCGAGAATTCCACCCGAGGTGGCGAGGTCCGGATGAAGGATGTCGACGACGTGATTCTCTGCGAGTCGAATGAAGCCTTCTTTCAGGTAGATATCTTCACCGGTAGCAAGTGGAATATCGACCGCCTGTTTGATTTCTTTCACCAGGTCGGGATACTGCCAGGGCACCATGTCTTCGAGCCAGGCCACATTGTACTTTTCGAGCGCCTTGCCAAGCCGGATACATGATTTCACGCCGATGTGCCCGAAGTGGTCGCATGACAGCGGAACATCGTAGCCGACGTAGTCTCGGACTACGCCGACGAAGTTCGTCATGGTCTCGATTCCTTTCGGAGTTAATTCAATTCCGGTAAACATGTGCGGCGTGTCAGCGCCCTGCGTGATGGGGACGCCCTGGGGACGCGTGATGGTGCCAGGTATGTTCTGCATCAGGTCGATACCGAGATCCATCTTGAGCCAGGTAAAGCCCTGTTCCTTGCGCTTCTTCAGGCGATCGCCGTAAATGTGCGGATCATCCGATTCGGTCGTATCGGCGTAGCAGCGAATCTTGTCGCGGAACTTTCCCCCAAGCATCTGGTACACAGGAACGTTGTAAGCTTTGCCTGCAAGGTCCCAGAGCGCCATTTCGATTCCGCAGACGCCGCCCGCCTGACGGGATTCGCCGCCAAACTGTTTTATCTTCCTGAAGACTCTGTCGACGTTGCACGGGTTCTCGCCCAGGATTCGGCTCTTCAACATGAGAGCGTAGGTCTTGCTGGCGCCGTCGCGAACCTCACCAAGACCATAGATGCCCTGATTTGTGTCGATCCGGATGATGGGATCGGTCATCGGAGCACCTTTGATGGTTGTCACCCGGAGATCGGTGATCTTCAACTCAGAAGGCTTTGAGTTGGTGTTTACGTGTGCTGTTGTGGCTTCAAGAGTCTCGTCATCCCAAAATGTGAGCCCGAGAGCCCCCGCGGCAGCGGCGAGAAACGTTCGACGGTGAACCATGGCTAAACATTCTATAACTGGCGCTTCGCGGCTCTTGATATAAGGAGGATCTGCTCGCGTTCACGCGCGCTCGCTGGGCGTGGTGACGCTCTCGGGTCCCAAGAGTGCTTGCGCGCGGCTAGCCAACTTTGCGTCGGGATTTACAAAAAGCCATGCGAGCGCGCCCAAAGCGCATAAGCCCGCTGCCGTCAGGAACGAAGGAGGCCAGCTGTGGAACCTGTCGGCTATCCACGGCGTTAGTGAGGCTGTGAGCGCGCCGCCGAATTGTCCGCCCATATTCATCACGCCTGAGACGGAGCCGGCAGACCTCCCGCCCACATCGGCAGTCACCGACCAAAAGGAACTCTGAGAGATGTAGAGGGCGCCCGCGCCTCCCGCAAGCATTAAGCTCGCGACCTGAGCGCTCGCGACCTGAGCGCTCAGTGCGATAAATAGCGCGGAAAATGCCATGCCGACGCACGCAAGTACACATCGCCCGACGCGCTTTCCGGCTGCTTTGGTCAGCCGGTCACTGATCCAGCCGCCGAGCGGAGACCCAATTGCCATGGCCATGAAGGGGAGCATGGTGTAGAACGAACTCTGCTTCAGATCCAGATGGCGAACATCGCTCAAATAGATGAAGAACCAGCTGAAGAAAATGTATGCAGCGTACCCATAAGCGAAGTAGCTGAAAGTTACCATCAGTATGTCGCGATTCAAAAAAATGCTTCGCCACTCAGCTTTTTCGATTCCTGCTGCTTTCGAAGAATCCTCTGGTTTGCCATGCTCAATGTACTCGCGTTCGCGCTCGCTGACCCCGGGATGCTGCTGGGGCGAGTTGCGCGCAACCGCATACCAGATCAGGCCGATCACAATTCCCAGCGCGGAACTGCACCAGAATGCTGCACGCCAGCCGTAATGGCTCATGACATACGTGATCAAAGGCGGGGTAACGCCGGCCCCGAAGCCGACACCCGAAAAGATGAATCCGTTCGCGATACCTCTTTCGGAGGACGGAATCCATGACGCCACGACGCAGTTCGAGGCCGGATACACGACTGCTTCGCCAACCCCGAGAAGGAATCGAATCGCGATCAAGAGCGGCAGAACGAGAGCTATTGAAGAGGACAGCGTGGTTATGAGCGTCGTAAACACCGCCCACCAGAACACGCCGAGCAGGAGGATGAGCCGCGGTCCGATGCGGTCGGCGAGACGCCCTGCGGGAGCCTGAGCGAACGCATAGCCCAAAACAAAGGCACTGAAGATCCAACCTAACTGTTGATTGCTGAGGTGAAACTCGTTAGCGATGGCGCGCCCGGCAATAGAAATGTTTACGCGGTCCAGGTAAGCCACCGCGCTTATGACGAAGATCAGGAAGATGAGAATCCAGCGAGTCCGATCGCGCAACATGTTCACGATGATCTGATCTATGATGTTACGCCCAGGGCGTCGTGTCCAGGCTTCGTCAAGGAGTTTCGGTACTTTCGGCGGGGAGGCCGAAGCAAAGTATATTGGAGCCCGCCGCTATGGCGATGAATTGTTTGCCATCGACCGCGAAGGTCATGGGCGACGCCTTCATGGCGATGTTCGTCGCGAAATGCCAGAGCGGTTTGCCATTCCTGGCGTCGGCGGCGACAAACGATCCGTCCGGATCGGAATAAAACACAAGCCGGCCAGCGGTACCCAACACGCCCGGCCATGTTTTCAGAAGTACATGGCCCAGCTGCGGGTTTTCCCATACGACTTTCCCTGTATCTATGTTGATCGCCCGAACGTATTTTTGCCCTGTCTCGTCCAGATGCGCCGATGTACGTAAGCTGCCGGTGAGCGTATCGGCCTGACATTGCTCGAGAGACTCAAAGTAGTACAGCCGAGTGTCCGGATTGAATGCCGTCGAACTCCAATTCGCAGCATCGTCCGGACATCCCGTCCGCCGGTTATGCGAACCTTTGAAGGCGGTAGATAGGATCGGCCTGCCCTCGGCATCGATTCCGGTGGACCAGTTCATGGTGCGAACGAACTGCGAGTGCAACAGGATTTTACCGTTCGTTCGGTCGAGCACGTAAAAATACCCGTTCCGGTCGGCATGTAAGAGCAGCTTACGAGACTGACCCTGATACTCGGTGTCCACGAGAACGGGAGGTTCCGTGGCGTCGCGGTCGTTGGTGTCGTGTGGAGTGAACTGGAAATACCATTTCAGCGCGCCTGTTGACGGATTCAGAGCGAGGATACAGTTGGTAAACAGGTTATCGCCCGGACGGTCGTGATCATCGGAATCGGGCCAAGGATTACCGGTCGGCCAGAAAAGAGTGTCGGTTTCGGGATCATAGGAACCGGTGAGCCAGGTAGACCCGCCGCCGCGCAGAAGCTCTTGCCCGTTCCAGGTTTCCGACCCCGGCTCGCCACGGCTCGGAAT
>JAFAUR010001086.1 GCA_019243205.1 Acidobacteriaceae bacterium
GAGGGTGGGTCGTAGGGCATCTCGTTCTGGAACATGATTGTTCGGCCGTCTTCTCCGTTCCAGATCACCTGATACTTCTGGTAATGTTCGACGAAGAGGCCGTACGCCGTCACGTGGTCGCCGTTGACGACTAAGCCGGTATCAGCAGTGTTTACGGTCCAGCCGACTCCTGTGCCGTGATCGGCGCGCCAGGCCCAGATGTCGTCGAGCAACACGTTATTACTGTTCACGACAAGGCTGGTGGTTGCCTTCCCCGCAGAGGCGCCGCCGATCCGGAAGAAGACGTCGTTGAGCGTTGTCGGATCGGGAGCGGCCCGGTTGTGCCAGCTGTCGCCACTGGCTTCGTGCCGGGTGCCGATTTCCAGCAGCACGGGGGAATTCATGGGGCCGGCGTCAAATATAAGTCCGGCGATGATCACGCCTTTGTGTGCGGTTACCTTCATGGCGTGATTCCCCTGCTGCGGCGAGAGCGTCGGGAAACCGAGTCCGAGGACGACCGTGTCCGGATGCCTTATGACGACGGGGTCATTAAAGGTATAAACGCCGGGAGTGAAGATGAGATTGCGGCCTCGAGCCAAAGCGGAATTGATGTCGCCAACACTACTGCCCGGAGTTGCGATGAAGAATTCCTTGAGCGGGATGGACGAGCCGGGAGTGGATCCCGTCGCCCAGGTTGTGCCCGAAGAGTTGGTTTGGAGGGCGGGAACGAAGACGTTGTAATTACCGTCGGAGTCCACATACAGAAATGGTCTTTCGCGGGTTGCCAGGCTGGTTGCCAGCGTGGTGTACGGCGGATTTGGGAACGACTGCGCGGGTGCGCCGATCACGCCGGAGAAGACCTGATTCCAGACGCCGTTGCTCCAGCCATCGATATTGCTGTTGCGAACGAGGAACTGCTGCTGCGAGCCGTTGACTATGGTCCCGCCGGCAGTTTGGGTGTCTGCTATGAAACCACCGCTGGCGAAGCTCGGGTTGGAACAGTAGTCATCCAGCGAGAGGTTGCCGCCTGTGATGCTGACGCGCCGCAAGGGAGCGGCTTGCGATACGGCCCAAAAATCCGTGCCGTTGCGGCAACCGGCGTTGGGTGCCCTCGTCACGTTGATGGTCAGGTTTGAGAGAGATCGCCAAAAGTTATCGAGCGCAATGCAGTTGTTTGAAGCGAAGCATTGGTTGTAGACGTCCAGGGTGCCATTGATGACGACATCGGCGGGCGATGCGCCTAGGCCGGCGACCTCAGTGTAGTAACCGACCTGGAAAGTGAGCGGATTGGTCGAGCTGCCATACGTGCCGGGCAGGAACAGCAAGGCATATCGGTCGGTTCCGAATTGATTACTGATTTGCTGGTTTGCGATAGCGTTGGCCGCTGCCTCGATGTCGGCCACCGACATGCTGGGATTGAAGACCAGCACATTTGGACCAAAGTCCGAGGAAGGTGGGGCGGCGAGCAGATGTGAGGAGGCAGCGGTAAGAGCCGCGATGGTTAGTAGAAGGGTCGACTGGGACATTCTCATTTACGTAGCTCCTCCGGGAGCTTGGTTCGCGTTTGCTAGTGTACTTCACCGAAGGCCAAACTACAGTTGGGTTTCCGATCGGCAGCAATGAGGCCAGATCCACGTACTTGATGAGCAGCACTTCGTTCGATTTCGATGTAGATGAGCTCGCTGAGCGGGGGAAGGAGTTATCCGGCTAATCTTCCTCTAGGTTCTGTTGCTCTCCGATTGAGACCGGGTTGGATCGGCTTATAAATACCCCAGCAACTTATGAACTCGAATTTTATTAAACTTCGCAACGGACGTTTAACCGAGGATTTTACGGACGCTCAAAATCGTGCTTCGCTAGTAAAGATAAAATTATGCTTGCATTTGCAATACTAATTGTGATAAGTTTCTCAAAACTAAGTATAAAGTTGGTTGTTCGCGATGCCAGCTGATGGTTTCATCCGAGTCCTGAGATCAGCCATCGAGCCGATTTATAGGAACCCGGCGTCCCGTAGTGTTCTTGTTTCGGCCAGAGGCGCGAAACGCATCGCGATGGGTCATCACGAGCGATCAAGATTCTCCCGTTCTTTGAAGAGTTATCGGAGGACTCTTTGGTTCCAATCGAGTGCGTCATCAGCTCTCACCACGTTGACGCCGAGATGAGAATTGGTTCAGGAGTGTGATGGCACCACCAGCAGAGAATACGGTTGCAGGTCGGGGATGGGACGATCGAGTGGATCGGGCCACTTCGCGGTTAACGCGAAGAGAGCGAGAGATTCTCGACCTTATCGGACAAGGGAAAACGACTAAAGAAATCGCGGCAATTCTGAACGTCAGTACCGGTACGGTGAGTAATCACCGAAAAGCTATTTGCCGGACATTAGATACCCATTCCGCCGCCGAACTCGTTTGTCTTGCAACGGTTATACAGCGAGCGACATTTTCGCAAGCATCGCGACCAGAAGTCCTATCCAATAAACGCTAGCCGACATAGGACATTGCGTCGATCTCCATACTGTCCTTCAATCTTCACGAGGCCGACGCTTCCGACATTAATCCCGAATGGTTAATTGGCCTTTCCGGCGAATTCGACGCGTTCCGTGTAGGTCTGCGCACTCGCCGAGGATGCATCTTCGGAAAGGGCAGAGTTGGAGGTGTGCGCGTAGAAAGGAGACTTCTGAATGATTATCGCAGTGTTGCATCCATCCGTGACACGATCCCGGAAATCCCTAGTTCTTGTCATCTCGAGCATGTTGGTGAATCCCGGGTTCGCGGGAGCTCAGAGCGATCCGGGCCCGCGCGGGGGCGGAGCTGCTGCCGGCGGACAGATCGGCGGTTTAACTTCTGCACAGGTTCAGGCATTCCTCGACGGGCAGGCGCGCTTCAACGAGGTCGAGAACGTTTCGAACGGTCTGGGCCCGAGGTTCAACTCCAACCAGTGCGCGTCCTGTCACTCCTTCCCCGCGGAAGGAGGGACGAGCCCCGCGAGCAATCCGCAAACCCAGTTTGCGAATTCGCGCAACGCGCTTCCTTCTTTCATTCAACCGAATGGGCCAGTGAGGGAGGCCCGGTTTATTCATAACCCTGACGGCAGTCCCGATGGCGGCGTGCATGCTTTGTTTGTGGTAACCGGCCGCTCGGATGGGCCGTCGGGATGCAACATCAACCAGGAGGATTTTTCGAATGCGGGCAACCTCTCGCTTCGCATCCCCACGCCCGTGTTTGGCCTCGGATTGATCGAAGCCATTCCTGATGCGTATTTGATCAACAACATGACGAATACTTCCGGCCCGAGGGCGAACCTGGGGATTGCGGGTCGGTTTAACCGCGGCGGAAACGACGGCACCATCACGCGCTTTGGTTGGAAAGCACAAAACAAGTCGCTCGACATCTTTTCGGGCGAAGCGTACAACGTGGAAATGGGCATAACGAATTTGTTGTTCCCGAACGAGCGCGGAGTGGACAGCATGAATGATCAAACGAACTGTAACCCATTTGCGGCTCCGAACGACACGGACAATCTCGGTTCAGCGGGAACGGCAGAATTCGATGACGTGAGTATGTTCGCCGCATTCATGCGTTTTCTGGCACCGCCCGCCCCGGGGCCCAGCAGCAACTCGGTCGTCAATGGTTCGAATGTGTTCACCAACATCGGATGTGCTCTGTGCCATACCGTCGCCCTGCAGACGGGGCCGAACCAGGTCGCCGCGCTCAGTAATCAGACGATTAACGCTTACTCGGACTTTGCGCTGCACCACATGGGTTCGAACCTTGCTGACCAAATCAGTCAAGGCGTAGCGCAAGGCGACGAATTCCGCTCCGCGCCGCTATGGGGCCTCGGACAGCGCCTGTTCCTGCTTCACGATGGCCGCACGTCCGATCTGGTCCAAGCGATCCTGGCGCATTCCAGTTCCGGCTCCGAAGCAAACCAGGTCATCGACAACTACAACTCTCTGAACCATCACGATAAGCAGGATCTGCTGAACTTCTTGCGTTCACTTTAGCTTCAATCGAAATCGCAGCGGAACCAGCTATGCGGGATTGACGGTTGATGGTGAATCCAGGTATTTGATGAGCAGCACCTCGTTTCCGATCTCGTTGTAAATGAGCTCGTCAATGGTGCCGCGCGCGAGGAGAAGGCCGAAGCCGCCGGGGCGAATTCCTTGTTCCAGTCGCTGGGCGACATGGGCGACCGGATCGTCGATCGGATTTGTGATGGCCGCGTGGGTAAGGGCTTCGGGGCGGAAACCGGCTCCGGGGTCGCGTATGTCGAAGACCAACGATCGGGCGGTACGGACGCCGGTGACTTCGATGACCTGCTCCGGGTTGAAAGCCGCGCCGTGCTCCATGGCGTTCAACAGAATCTCTCGAAAGGCCTGCATCATCTCGCGGCGTGTTTCCTCAGGTAATTGAGAGCTCAGCTCGTTGACAAAGGAAATGAGGCGTTCCGCAGTAATAATGCGACAGCTTACGCGGACCGACACCCAGCCGGGCCTGGCCGACAGGACGTGGATGTCTTCTCGCCAATGACTGTCGGACGCTGCGCTGTGGGCCAGACTCACAATGGCGGCGACGTCGAAGGGAGGGGTGAAGCAGGCGAAGACACGAGCGCGCAGAGCGGCGATGACGTCGTTCGGAGTGCTGCGACGGGCAAGAAGGATGCACTTTACTCCAGGCCGGATGAAACGCATCTCGTCGAGGAGAGCCAAATCTTCCTCAACGTCGCTGTCGGGGTTGGTGATGACCACTCCGAAGGAACGCATGCGGAGAAGGCGGAGTGTATCGGCATGTCCGGCTGAATATTCCATGGGCAAGCCGGCTGCGGAGAGGGCAGCACCGATTTCACAGCTTGTTTCGGTATGGATTCCGATAACCAGAATGCGGCTCATGTGCCCTCCGAGACGATGAACAACACAATTCTAGGCCGAATCAGGGCACAGCGGCATCAGCGGTCGACCAGACGCATGCGCGCTTCGTTGTAGCGGGGACCGGAGATGCTGCCTGGCTCGAATGCTGCGTCTAATGCGCGCAGCTCGTCGGGAGTGAGTGTGATATCGGCCGCGGCAATGTTTTCTTCGAGGTGGCGCAGCTTGGTAGTGCCTGGGATCGGAACAATGTCGGCCCCTGTGTGCAGCAGCCATGCGAGGGCGATCTGGCTGGCGGTGGCGTTTTTGGCGCGGGCGAGCTCGCGAACCATGCGAAGGATGCTCATGTTGGCATCGAAGTTCTCTCCCTGGAAGCGCGGGTCGTCATGACGCCAATCGGTCTCGGGGTATTCTTCAGCACGTTTGACCTCGCCTGACAGGAAGCCGCGACCGAGGGGCGCGAAGGGTACGAGGCCGATGCCGAGTTCGTGGAGAGTCGGGATTATGCGGGGCTCAAGATTGCGCTCGAATAACGAGTATTCGCTTTGGAGCGCGGAGACGGGCTGGACGGCGTGAGCGCGGCTAATGGTTGCGTCACCGGCTTCGGAGAGACCGAAGAAGCGGACTTTGCCCTGCGCGATGAGATCGGCCACCGCGCCCGCGGTGTCTTCGATGGGAACGTTAAAATCCACGCGGTGCTGATAGAGCAAGTCGATGTAGTCCGTTTGCAAGCGGTGCAGGGAGTCGTCGACGACTTCCCGGATGTGAGCGGGGCGACTGTCGGTACCCACGACGCGGCCCGCTTCGAAACTCATCCCGAACTTGGTGGCAATGACGAGTTTGTGGCGCGGATATGGCTTCAGTTCGCGGCCGAGGAATTCTTCGTTGGTGAAAGGGCCGTAGGCTTCGGCGGTGTCGAAGAAATTGACTCCGAGTTCGATGGCGCGGCGAAGGATTTTCACCGACTCTGCTTCATCAGCGGGTCCGTAGGCGCGACCGGTGAACTCCCAGCAGCCGAGTCCGACGGACGAGACTTCGAGGCCTTGTGTACCTAGCTTGCGAGTGAATAACACATTTTCAGTCTATGGGCGCGGGGTGGCGAAGCGCGATACTGCACGTATGGATGTATCGCGCAGAGAGCTCGCGTTTTTGTTTCCGGCACTGGCGATGGCTGCCGGGCAGGAGCAGCCGCCGGGGCCCTTGGGTAGCCACGTTTATCAGCCGGACCAGAGCCTGGATCTGGCGGGCAAGGAGAAGAAGGGTGGCCGCATCTTCTTCGGGACGGACCATTCGGGGTTCGCGCTCGAGATGCATCAAACGGAACTGGCGCCCGGGGTTGAATCGCATCCGCCGCACAAGCATGTGCACGAGGAGATTATGGTGGTGCTGGACGGGAAGCTGCAGACAAATGTGGAAGGCAAAACCGAAATTGCGGAACGCGGAGGTGTCGTCTATTTCGGATCGAATCAGATGCATAACGTTCGGAATGCCGGACAGGTTCCGGTGCGGTATTACGTGCTAGAGCTTCGCGGGCGCGAGGCGTGAGGCGAATTCAAGATGGCGAACGTGATCGGTACTCCTGAAACCTACGATGTGGTGATTGTCGGGTCAGGCGCCGGCGGCGGCGTTGCGGCGCAGGTGCTTGCAAATGCAGGCGCAAAGGTCTGCATGCTGGAAGCCGGCGCTTACTACGACTGCACCAAGAATTCCAAGATGTTCGAGTGGCCGTACCAGGTTCCGCACCGCGGTGCGGGAACGCGCGAGATGCCGCTGGGGTATTTCGACGCGACATGGTCCGGCGGCTGGGAAGTGCCCGGCGAGCCGTATACGAATGCGCCCGAGTCGTCGTGGATGTGGTGGCGGGCGCGGATGCTGGGCGGGCGAACGAATCACTACGGCCGCATTTCGCTGCGCATGGGCCCGTACGATTTTAAGCCTCATAGCCGAGATGGCAAGGGCGCTGACTGGCCGATCACTTATGAGGATCTCGCGCCGTATTACGATAAGGCGGAAGAGTTGATCGGAGTGTTCGGCTCGGCGGAAGGAATGGAGAACGCACCGGACGGGAAGTTTCTGCCGCCGCCGGCGCCGCGCGGTTACGAGAAGATCATCAAGGCCGCGAGCGACAAGCTGAAGATTCCGTGTATTCCTTCCCGACTGGCGATTTTGACGCGGCCGCTGAATGGGCGTGCGGCTTGCCATTATTGCGCCGAGTGTGGACGGTCGTGCGGCGTCAACGCGAACTTCAACTCACCCGGAGTGCATATCTTTCCGGCGATGAAGACCGGCAACGTGCAGTTGCGCACGAATGCGATGGCGCGGGAGGTGCTGGTGGGCCCGGACGGGCTCGCGACGGGCGTGTCGTACGTCGACAAGACGACCAGGCGGGATATAGAGGTTCGCGCGAAGATTGTCGTGCTCGCGGCAAGCTGCTGCGAGACGGCGCGGATCATGCTGAACTCGAAAAGCAGCTTGTTTCCGAACGGCATTGCGAATTCGTCCGGGTTGGTGGGGCGTTACGTGATGGACACGGTGGGCTCTTCGGTTAGGGGATTTCTGCCCATTCTGCAAGACTTGCCACCAATGAACGAAGACGGCGTTGGCGGCATGCATCTTTATATGCCGTGGTGGCTGTACAAGGAACAGAGGGCCGGCAAGCTGGGCTTCGCACGCGGGTATCACATCGAACTGGGCGGCGGGCGACGTCAGCCTGGAGAGGGTGCGCTCGGGGGATACGCGGAACGATTTCTGGGCGGCGGATACGGTGTCGAGTTGAAGCGCAACTTGCGCAAGCTGTACGGATGTGAAGTACATTTCTCGGGGCGAGGGGAAATGATTCCCAACGACGACAGTTATTGCGAGCTGGACCCCAACGTGGTGGACCAATGGGGCATCCCGGTGCTGCGCTTTCACTTCAAGTGG
The DNA here is from genome assembly GCA_019243205.1 of Acidobacteriaceae bacterium. GTDB lineage: Bacteria > Acidobacteriota > Terriglobia > Bryobacterales > Bryobacteraceae > Bog-105. The sequence goes on from JAFAUR010001086.1 coordinate 7,766, forward strand.
AGTGATGACGAAATTCTGCAGGCCAAGCACATGCAGGACACGTTTCAGCAGCTGATTGAGGCGGCGGGCGGCGTAGTGATGGAGCGTTCCGGCAAAGAGGACGACTGGGGCATCGAGCACGGGGGCCAAGTGAAGCACGAAGTCGGCGCGACGCGCATGGGCAACGATCCAAAGAAATCAGTGTTGAACCCGTATTGCCAGGCGTGGGATGTGAAAAATCTCTTCATCACGGATGCGGCGCCGTTCGTCAGCAACGCCGATAAGAATCCCACGCTTACGATTACGGCGCTCGGATGGCGGACATCCGAATACATCGCGGACCAGGTACGGAAGCTGAACGTGAAGGTGTAGGTTCAAAGCATCTCGGGAGGCGGACCGCCCGGAATGGGACGCACTTCGAGGGGAAAATTGAGCGGCGCTCCGCCCGGACCGGGAGCGGCGGAAATGCGGGCGGCGATTTCATAGGCGCGGTCAGGGGTTTTCACGTCGACGATCCAGAAGCCGGCGAGGAATTCTTTGTTTTGGGGAAATACGTCATCCGTGATCGGCGTTCCGTTGTCACCGGCGCGTACAAGTTTGGCTTGGTCCGGGAACGACAGGCCTTCTTCAAAGACCAGCTCGCCGGATGCGCGCAATTCTTTGTCGATGTTGATCATAAACGCGATATGGTTCTGCAGATCGCTCTTCGGCCAGCTGGGGATGCTTTCACCGGCACGCATGGTGTTCATCAGGAGTATGTATTTCACCTATGGGGCCCCTCCGTATGGGGTCGCTCAATCGTAGCGTGATTACTCGTGTCGCAGCGCGAGCATGGGGTCCAAGCGGGCTGCTCGATGGGCAGGCAGCCAGCAGGCAAGGGCGGCGACGCAAAGAAGAACGAGCGGCACACCAGCGAAGACCGGCAGATAGATGACGCCGCGATTGAGATGGATGGCGAGCAGAACAGCGATCAGCCAACCGATGAATGTGCCGGTGACAACGACGCGCAGTGTCTCGCCGGCGATCTGGAAAACGGCGCGGCGAACGGTCGCGCCGAGAGCGAGACGCACGCCGATTTCGGTTGTCCGCTGGGCGACGGAGTAAGCCACCACTGCGTAGATGCCGATGGCGGCGAGTATCAGCAACAAGGGTCCAAGAACCAGGAACATCTGAGCGGGGATGCGGCGGAGAAACGCATTCTTTTCGACATGCTCGTTCATGGTGCGCACGTCCTCGACGCTGAGAGTGGGATCGAGCTCGCGGAAGATACGGCGCAAATCGGAGACCATGAGAAGTTCGGAACCGGGCCGGGTGCGTAAGTGGATTTCGCCGGTGAGCGCGGGTCGATCACGATACGAGAAGTAAAGGATGGGTGCAGGCGGTTCGCCGAAGGAATCATAGGTGGAGTTGCGAACGACTCCCGTGATGACGTATGTGCGATCGCGACTCTGAATGCGATGGCCGACGGGTTGGCCGTTGGGGATAAATCGGCGGACGAACTCCTGGTTGATGATGACTTGCATGGGTGCGGAGGTATCGCGCAAGTTGACAAAATCCGTGCCGGCCAGGACGGGAATGCCCATCGTTGCAAAATAGCCGGGGGTGACGATGTTTGCGAGCGCCTGGTCGGGGCGAGTGCTGGTGGATGGGCGCCCTTCGAGCGAAAAGGAGCGAACGGGCATTCCGTGAATATCGAGCGGAACAGAGACGGCGACGGACGCGCGTTCAACAGCCGGCAGTGCGCGAAGACGTTCCAGGAGACGACTCGTGAAGACGCGCGCGTCATCGGGGCTGCGATTGCGGCCTGTCAGATCGTAAGAGGCAAGCAGGATACCGTCGCGGCGAAAGCCCGCATTGGTGGCGCGGGTTTCGCGGAAGCTACGGAGGAATAAGCCAGCGACGATGAGGATGAGGAGGGCAAGGGCGACCTCTGCGCGTATCAACAGGTTTCGCATACGGCTGCGGGCCCAAGGTGTGGAACCGGAATAAAGCGCAAGCTGCGGATCGATGCGAGCGAGTTGAGTTGCGGGGAAGGCCGTGAAGATGAGGCAGCAGAGTACGCCGAGAAGGATGGCAAAGCCCAGGCCGATGTTGTCGACCGAAGTTTGAAAACGGATGGGGAAGCGCGTGATCATCGGGACAGCACGCAGCGCTTCGGTTCCCCAGATGGCGAGAAAGACTCCGAGGATCACGCCAAGCAATGCGAGCAGCAGGTTTTCGGTGAACAAGAGACTGACGACACGCCATGGTCCCGCGCCGATGGCAAGGCGGATACCGATTTCGCGCTTCCGGCTGCTGGCTCGCGCAAGCATTAGCGTAGCTGTATTTGCGCAGACGGCGAGGAGCAAGAGGAGCATGATCGCTTGCAGGATGCCGAGACTCACGGCCAGCATGCGCTGTGGGCCGTGCGGGGAGCGCCAGAAAGGAAGGACTTCGCCCTGTAGGTTGGCATTCGTTTCGGGATAAAGCTTAGCCAGTTGCTGCATGGCGCCGTTCAGTTGTGCCTGGGCGGCAGAACGTGAAATGCCTGGGTTGAGAAGTCCCATGACCGCGTAACCGCGCTCGGAGCGGTCGACAAGTTCGGCCGAGCTGAGGAGGACGGGCGCGAGGGTAGCGGGAGTCCAGAGGCTGAAATCGAGTCCGAGTACAGTGCCTTGGAATCGCTCCGGAGTGACACCTGCAACTGTCAACAGGGAGTTGTTGACGCGGATGCGCTGTCCAATTGCAGTCGACGAACCATTGAAGTGTGTCTGCCAGTATGCGTAGGAAATCACGACAACGGGCTCGCTACCGGGACGTGAAACATCACCAGGTCCGATGAGCCGGCCCACGGCGGGCTTGAGCCCCAAGAGCGGAAAATAGTTGCCGGAAATAAGGAGGCCGTATCGGCGCTCGGTGCTACCCGGTTCGCCTACATAAAACGGAACCATCCGGAACGCCATGAGCCCGCGAAAGGCAGCCAATCGCTCGCGGAGGTCGTTGTATTCGGGCCATGACAGTCCCAGGTAGGTTCCGGTATCGGTGCGTGCTTCGAGGAATTCATAATTCCCACTGTGCGAGACCGCAGGCAACGGCTGGAAAACGACGGCTTGAATCCAGGAAAACACTGCCGTATTGACACCGATGCCCACTGCGAGCGAGAGGACAATGACGGCCGCGATCAGGGGCATTCTACGCAGCGTGCGCGCGGCGTTACGCAGATCGGATGCAAGAATTTCGAGCCGACGCCCTGTGCGAACGTCACGGACTTGCTCTTTCACTTGCGTCATTCCCCCCAAATGCAGGAGGGCTTCGCGGCGGGCATGCTCTGGGTCTAAGCCTGACTGGATCTTTTCGGCTGTCAGGAGATCTAGGTACGACCGAAGCTCCTGATCGAGCTCGTCTTCAGCCTTTCTCTTCGCGGTCAAATTGCGCCAGAGGTTTGCAAGGCGACGCATACGACTATGCTTCGAGCGCGCGGGCGATGGCGTGTGAGATGCGACCCCACTGCTCGGTTTCGACATTCAATTGGCGGCGTCCCGATTTCGTGAGCCGGTAGTACTTGGCGCGGCGATTGTTTTCCGATTCGCCCCAGTAGGATTCGAGCCACCCGGCTTCTTCCATTCGATGTAGCGCGGGGAACAGGGAGCCAGGCTTGACCTGAAACGTTCCGGAGCTGATTTGTTCAATGCGGTGAGAAATTCCGAGGCCGTGGAGGGGATTGAGGGCGAGCGCTTTAAGGATGAGGAGGTCGAGGGTGCCCTGCAGCAAGTTGACCGGCGGCATCTTATATAGAGAGCCTATAGGACGTCATATAGAATGTCAATAGGTCCTGCCTGGACCGGAAGCACGTTCTTGCAGAGTTTGCCTGAAGCACCATCGAGAGACATCGTGGAGAGTTGGAGCATCGCCTCGTTACAGGAAATCGGTGTCATTCGCTCGAGTCTCAAAACGCCTGAGGAAGCACCCAAGCAAGGGCAGGAAGGCGCGCCTGACGCGTGGCTGGAAGTGCATCCGTTCGCCGTTCCGGCTATAGACGGACTCAGGGCCGGTGATGAGATTATTGTCCTGACGTGGTTGCACCAGGGCAAGCGCGATGTGCTCAAAGTTCATCCGCGCGGTGACAGCCGAAATCCGCTCACTGGCGTCTTCGCGACGCGATCTCCCGACCGTCCGAATCCATTAGGCCTGCATCGGGTAACGGTGCGCCGCGTAGACGGGAGCCGGTTGCTGGTCGGTCCAATTGAGGCTATTGATGGGAGTCCGGTTATCGATATCAAACCGGTACTTACGGGCGTCGAGGATTTCTGAGGGTTAGAAACGTCCGGTCCAGCACAAGCCTTCGAAAAACTTCGTTGACGACGCGATCGCACCGCGTGGCGTGAAACGGAAACACATGCGGCGCGACCATGCCGGCACGGCGTTTGAGCGTCTTCCTCAGCATGGCGCGTCCTCGGTGCAGCCTCGTCTTGGCCGTCTCGACGCCGAATTCGGGAAGAGCCGCAGTCTCGGTTACATCAAGGTCTTCCACCACTCGCAAAATAAAGACAGATCGATGGGTCTCGGGCAGACGGTCGATGGCATTTTCGAGGACCGATCGTAGCTCGTGATCGTACGCCTGCAT
>JAFAUR010001111.1 GCA_019243205.1 Acidobacteriaceae bacterium
CTTCCCTTACGGCGCACTTACGTGCGGCCTTGACACACGAACCCGGCTGCAGAACACCGACCTGATATGCGGACGAAGGGCTTTCAGGACGAACGATTGGGTGGTAACTTTACAACCAGAACTGGACCAGTAAACGGGGGCAGGTCAACGGGGGCCAAGTCTGGGCCGAGGGGCAGGTGGGTGCCGGTGCAACCTTTTACCTTTCATTGCCGAAGCCATAGGAGCCTAGGATCATGGCGACCATAGGACGTATTTTGCTGGTCGAGGACGACCCCAAAGACACAGAACTCACTATGACGGCGCTCGATGAATACAACCTCAGTAACGAGGTTGTGGTCGCGACGGATGGTGAAGAAGCTTTGGATTATCTCTATTGCCGTGGAAAATTCCGAGATCGCAATGATGAAAATCCCGCTGTTTTGCTGCTCGATCTGAAATTGCCAAAGGTCGATGGACTGGAAGTTCTGGAGACAGTTAAATCGGATGAGAAGTTGAAAATGATCCCGGTGGTCGTGCTCACATCTTCTCGCGAGGAACGCGACAAAGTGGCGAGCTACAAACTCGGTGTGAACGGTTATGTGGTGAAGCCGGTAGATTTCCACGAATTTGTCAACGCCATCAAGGATCTTGGAGTTTTTTGGGCGATCATCAATGAGCCACCACCCGGAAGTGTAAGAAAGAAATAGCTAACGGTAGTCGTGCAATCGAGGTAATGCCGGCCTGACCGCGGCGAGTGATCGGCGGCTGAAAATTGACTGAAACTAACTTTCGGACCTCATTATTGCGAATTCTCTATCTTGAAGACGAGCCCAAGGACGCAGAGCTTGTCCAGGCGACCCTCGAAGTCGAAGGTATTGGCTGCGAACTGGTACGCGCTGACACTCAGGCCGACTTCTGCAGATTTCTTCAGCGGGGTGGATTTGACCTGATCCTGGCGGACTATACGCTGCCCTTGTTTGACGGCCTTTCTGCATTGGAAATTGCGAAAAACGTATGCCCGGAGGTTCCGTTCATCTTCGTATCGGGGACTCTGGCCGAAGAAATTGCGATTGAAGCACTAAAGCTTGGAGCGACTGACTATGTCTTTAAGACGCGTCTTTCAAGAATCGCGCCTTCAGTTCGCCGGGCCTTGCGTGAAGCCGGGGAGCGATCGCACCGCAAAATAGCCGAACAGGCGTTGCGACGGAATGAGGCTTATTTGGCCGAGGCGCAGAAGCTAAGCCACACCGGTAGCTTCGGCTGGCAGGTATCGACGGGAGAACTTTACTGGTCTGAGGAAGCATTTCGGATATTCGAATTTGAACCAACCAGCCGACCTAAGCTGGAACGGGTACTGGAGCGAACTCACCCAGGAGATAGGCTACTCGTCGAACAGGTGATCAATTCTGCTGGACAGGAAGGAAAGGATTTCGACTTTGAACATCGGCTCCTAATGCCGAATGGTTCTGTGAAGTATCTTCGTGTGGTCGGTCGCCGGTCAACACAAATCGATGTCGATTCGGACAGCTTGGAATTTGTTGGTGCGGTGACCGACATCACCCACCGCATCTTAGCCGAGCAGAGATTTCGTGGGCTTCTGGAAGCCGCTCCGGATGCAATGGTAGTGATAAATCGGCTGGGTAAGATCGTGTTGGTCAATGCGCAGGTGGAAAAGCTGTTTGGGTACCAGCGGGATGAGCTCTTGGGGCAAGAGATTGAGATTCTTGTGCCGGAGCGGTTTCGGGGTCGACACCCTGAACACCGCACTGGATTCTTCACCCAGCCTCGGATGCGAGGAATGGGTGAGGGGCTGGAACTGTACGGATTGCGGAGAAACGGAACGGAGTTTCCCGTAGAGATCAGCCTCAGTCCGCTAGAAACGGAGGAGGGCCTGCTCGTGTCCGGTGCAGTTCGCGATATCACCATGCGCAGGCTCGCCGAACAAGCGTTGCGCCAAAGCGAAGCATATCTGGCTGAAGCGCAGCGGTTGAGCCAAACCGGCAGTTTTGCATGGAACACTGTCACCGGTGACATCAGGTACTGGTCCGAGGAGTGCTACCGCTTACTAGGTTTCGATCCGCGCGGACCGCTACGACTCTGGGAAACATTTTTGCAGCGGATTCATCCGGACGATCAAGTCGCTACCCGGGAACGGTTTGAAAGAGGAATCCGCGAAAAGGTGGATTTCGAACTGGATTACCATCTAGTTCATCCCACCAAGGGAATCAGGGACATTCACAGCGTCGGCCACGCAGTTCTCAACCAATCCGGCGATCTCGCTGAATTCGTGGGTACCGTGATCGATGTCGCCGAGCGTAAGCGTGCGGAACAGGAACGCCAGCAACTGGTTGATCTCGTCCCCCAGATTATTGTTGTGCTGGGCCCCGATGGCAACTGGATTCATGCAAATCGTGTCGCCCGGGAATATACAGGTCTGACCATTGACGGGCATCAGTCGTTTGACTTAATCCGTAGGACGATTCATCCGGACGATGCGGAGAAGATGCGAGCCGTGCGCGAACGTGGACTTGCGGCGCATGACCCGTTTGAAGTCGAGGCAAGATTGCGCGGGCAAGATGGCGTCTATCGGTGGTTCCTGTTTCGTTACAACCCTTTGGTGGAACATGACTCTGTTACCCGGTGGTACGCGACCGCAACGGAAATTGAGTCGCGGAAGAAGGAGGAAGAGCGAGTCCGAAAAGAGAACCTTCGCCTGGAAGAGCGAACTCGAATCGCCCAGGAACTCCATGACACACTTCTGCAAAGCTTCTTAAGCGCCTCGATGCAGCTCAACGTTGCCCTGGACCTTATACCTTCCGATTCGCTCGTCAAGCCGAACTTAGATCGGGTTCTTCAATTAATGAATCAAGGGATCGAGGAGGGCCGGAGCGCTATTCGCGGCCTGCGCTCGTCTGACTTTCGGACCATGGATCTGGTTCTGGCCCTGTCGCGCGTTCAGCAAGAGCTCGCCGTTCAGCCCGATATTGACTTTCGCGTAACAGTTAAGGGCCAGCAGCGACCGCTGCAACCATCGACCCGATATGAGATTTACCGGATTGGCAGAGAGGCTCTGTTCAATGCATTTCGCCATTCCGGAGCCAAATGCGTCGAGTTCGAACTGGAATACACCGATAGTGACCTGCGCGTTCGAGTCCGAGACAACGGATGTGGAATCGATCCTCAAATGCTCTTGTCAGGGTCTGAAGGACACTGGGGTTTGGCGGGAATGCGGGAGCGGGCGGCCAGAATCGGCGGGCTACTCGAAATCCTTAGTGGTGCAACCGCCGGTACCGAGGTCCAACTGTCCATCGCGAGCGGCATAGCGTTCCAACCCTCATCCGGCGATTGATAAATGCCAATTGAATTGAGGTGGGTCCTCAGCACCGCCGGGTCAACGTGACCACTGGAATTTTACAGCTTTTGGGATGACCCTTTCGCCCGATACCGCTTACCAGCGCCCGAATGTGGTGCCCGGGCCGCCCTTCTATCTTTACGGATCGTAGTACCCGGGCGGAACGCGAATCAATCCGGCCGCCTTTATCGCGCCGGAAAATACTCCTAATCAAGGAGATCTCGGCCGGAATGCTCTGAGCGGTTTTGGGGTATGGCAGGAAGATTTTGCGATTCGACGAACGTTCAGAATTACGGAGAAGGTCTCACGGCTAGCCCGCCCGGAAGCGTTCAACGTGTTTAATCACTCGAACTTCGGTAATCCGGGGGCGCAGTCCGATGGCCAAATCACCTGAACAGCCCGAAACTGCGGCCTCTCCACTCAGGTCCTACCGAACAGTCTTGGCACCTGCGGAGCCGATGGTGGATTCAGCCCTCTTTACCAGTTCGGCGGACCGCGATCATTGGAGTTGGCACTGAAGCTTCAATTTTGAGCCAATGCCAATGCCGTCGCGAAGACACGCTTCTGCTCTATTCCGAGCTTGCGCATCCTATATTGAAGGGGCGTGCGCTTCATCCCGAGGCGGGCTGCAGCGCCGTTTTCTCCGCTAATCTTGCCACGGCTGTTCCGTAAGACTTCGACGATATGGTCGCGTTGGGCATCCGCCAGCGTCCGAGTAGCAGCAGGCTCGGAGCTCCTCACTGGTGCCCGCAATTCGCATAACGGCGGACGGAGGACGGGACCGTTGGACAGGATTACAGCGCGCTCAATGAGGTTCTGTAACTCGCCGATGTTGCCCGGCCAATCATAAAACCGCAGTGCTTCCATAACGTCGTCGGGAATCACCTCAATACTCTTACTCATGCGCGCGGCAAATTTTTGCGCGAAATGCCAGACCAAGTCTGAAATGTCCTCGGAACGTTCCCTCAGCGCTGGAAGAGAGATGGGGAATACATTGAGGCGGAAGTAAAGATCGGCTCGGAACCCCCGCTCCCGGACCATTTCCACCAGGTTGAGATTGGTTGCCGCAATTACGCGAACGTTCACGCGAATCGTGCGCGTGCTGCCAAGCCGCTCGAACTCCTGCTCCTGCAGGATGCGCAGCAACTTGGGCTGCAATTCCAGCGGCAGGTCTCCAACCTCATCCATGAATAGGGTCCCTCCGTCGGCGAGCTGAAAGCGACCCGTCGTTTGTGCCAGCGCTCCCGTGAACGCGCCGCGCTCGTGCCCGAAGAGTTCGCTTTTCCAGCAATCCGGCCGGTATTGCGGCGCAGTTGATCTTTACGTAGGGTCCATGACGGCGTTGACTCCTGTCATGGATCGCGCGCGCGATCACTTCCTTGCCGGTGCCGGTTTCGCCATGGATCAGGACTGATGCATCCGTCGGAGCGACGAGGCGCACGGCATCCCAAACCTGGCGCAGTCCGCGGTCGGCCCCAATGATGGGTTCGGTTTCGGGAATTGCGGGGGGAAAGCTGCGAATGTTTTCGGCCATGCTCACGATCATCGGTTTGAGCTCGTTTCTTTCCAGGGCGTCCGTGGCCTGGATACTCGCAATCATGAAGGATCTGAGCTCAAATAACCATCACGAAATGGCGTGTTTTTTCCTTCCAAACTAGTGTCGGCTGCCGGTAACCCGAAAGCGTTATCATCGGGCGCAACACTAGGCTGACCTTTGAATTTCGTGTCCAGACGTAAGCAACTGTGCAATGACTTGGTTCCGCAGTTGTACTAATCTTGATAGGGTTCCAATCATGAACGAAGTTCCAGGATGGTAATGAATGAGCCCGCGAGGTCATGATGCGAACGATATCGCCTGCAAAACAGGTTTTCTGCTAATCATCTGTTTGTCTTTCGGAGCTTGCAAGCCGAGCCAGGGAACTGCTAAACGGAAAGCCGCTCAACCTTCGATCGAATTTTCTAGAATTCCTCAAGCGAGCGAGGACGGAAAGGACAAGGACGACATCATTGAAGGGCGGGTAGTCGGGTCGCATACTGGACAGAAGATCGTCTTGTACGCTCGCAGTGGGGCTTGGTGGGTGCAGCCGTTGGTCAGCCAACCATTCACAACTGTTAGATCTGATTCGCGCTGGACAAATGCAACCCACCTTGGAACTGAGTACGCTGCGCTTTTGGTCGAGCCCGGGTATCAGCCCCCACCCCGCGCAGACGTTTTGCCTGGCAAAGGCGGGTCTGTTGCCGCCGTGGCAATCGCAAAAGGGCAGAAAGTTCCGCCCTCGCCGTCTATCCACTTTAGTGGGTACGAGTGGCGGGTGCGCAATGCTCCGAGCAGCCGGGGCGGATGGAATAACTATGATCCTAGCAATGCCTGGACGGATGCGAGTGGCGCACTCCATCTGCGTATCGCAAAAATAAACGGCAAATGGGCTTGCGCGGAAGTCACACTTACCCGGAGTTTGGGGTACGGAACATACTCGTTCGTTGTGCGAGATACTTCTCACCTCGAGCCTGCAGTCGTTTTTGGCATGTTCACTTGGGACTATGCCGGGGATGAGCAGAATCACCGTGAGATGGATATCGAAATCAGTCGTTGGGGAGACCCCTCCACCAATAATGCGCAATATGTGGTTCAGCCCTTCTACATTCCCGCGAACGTTTTTCGATTTGCCGCGCCTTCCGGGTTGCTGACGCACTCGTTTCGATGGCAACCCGGAAATGTGTCTTTCACTACTATCCGCAGCTCAAAATCGCTCAACAAGGCACGTGCCGTCGCTGAAAATACGTTTACATCGGGAGTTCCCTCTCCTGGCATCGAGTCGGTTCGTATGAACTTATTTGTTTTGCAGGTTGCTAAAGCTCCGTTGCAAAACGGAGCCGAGGTCGTCGTTGAAAAATTCCAGTATTTGCCGTGAAGCGCGTGTGCAGCGCTGGTGCTTGAGATGGCTTATGGCTGGGATTGCGTTGGCGTGCTTCGCTAACAAGGCGGAAGCGTTGGATCCCAACAGAGCAATCGAACAGTATCGAACCGACTGGTGGGGTGCCGATCAGGGATTTCCGGGCGGGCCCGCCCATGCGATCACCCAAACGCCCGACGGCTACCTTTGGATTGGCACAGAGAACGGGTTGGTCCGCTTTGACGGACTGAATTTCCGTCTTTACAGGCATGCGATCTCAACCGACGATCTCATTGGCCCCGTCTTGGGACTGATGGCCGACGTTGAGGGAAACCTATGGTTGAGACCCGAACGGTCGCGTTTGTTGAGTTACCGTGACGGGAGATTTCGGGATAACTTACCAGACCTTGCTCGAACGCAGAGCAGCATCACTGCAATGTGCCGGGGAAACAACGGTGAAGCTCTCTTCTCCGGACACCTGAATGATGTCGGTGCGAGCACCATCGGCTTAGCTGTTCTAAATGTACTCCGATACCGCCAGGAAAGATTCTTACCGCTCGTCTCCAAAACCGAGGCATTCCACGCATTAGTCATCTCAATGGCGGAGACTCGGGACGGGAGAGTGTGGATGGGTACCCGAGAAGCAGGTCTCATTTCCCTAAGCGAAGGGCGAATTTCAAGCATTGTGGAAGGATTGCCTGATAGGAAAATCAACTGTCTTCTTCCGTTCAACAATCGCGAGCTATGGATCGGCACCGACAACGGCCTTGTGCGCTGGACCGGAAGCAATTTGACGTCGTGTGATGTGCCGCCGCTCTAAATCACATCCAGGTTCTCGCGATGGTAAGAGACCGGGAATCGAATCTCTGGGTTGGCAGCAACAAAGGCCTTTACAGGATCAACTCGCGTGGCGTCTTGTCGCAGGAAAAGCGCGACCACTCAATTGGGGGGCGAGTGGCCACGTTATATGAGGATCGCGAAGGCGAATTGTGGGTAGGCAGGGCACAAGGCATCGAGCGTTTTCGCGACAACACGTTCCTAACGTATTCTTTATCGGACGGACTGCCCTCAAACAGCAACGGATCCCTTTACGCCGATGCCGAAGGGCGCACGTGGTTTGCGCCGCTAGAAGGCGGATTGTATTGGCTGAAGGACACGGAGATAGAACGCATCACAGATGCCGGTCTGAGTAAGGACGTGGTCTATTCGATTGCAGGCAGCGGCGATGAAGTATGGGTCGGAAGACAACAAGGAGGACTGACGCGCCTGCGCAATAGAAACGGCTTGTTCGCAACCGAGACGTACACGCACGGGCTTGCCCAAAACAGCGTTTACGCAATTCATCGAAGCCGTGACGGAAGGATATGGGCCGGAACTCTTAACGGTGGCGTGAGCCAATTCAGCAACGGAAGATTTACGACGTTCACGACCGCTGACGGACTTGCTTCGAACACCGTTCCGCGATCGAAGAGGGACGGGACGGAAGCATGTTTTTTGCAACTCCGAACGGTTTGAGCGCACTGTCACATCATGGCTGGCGCGTTTACACCTCAACCGACGGCTTGCCGCCGGGTAACGTGAACTGTCTGTTGGAGGACTCGAATTCGGTTTTGTGGATCGGAACCGCGAAAGGCCTTGCGTTCTTCCGTTCGGGTCATTTTCAAGTCCCGCGGGAAATGCCCGAGCCATACTCGTGTATATCCCTTTCATCCATTGCGCCTTGCAGAAGTGCATTTCGCTTAACCCGCAGAACGCGATGCGACGCGGCGATACCGGTCCGTCATACGTGATCCGCTGGGGCGCATCTGGTTTTCGACGCATCGCGGCATTTCCGTGGTTGATCCTGCGAGGTTGGTTGAGAATTCAGTCCCGACTCCGGTTGAAATTCAAGCCATTTCAGCCGATGGCGTCCAGGTCGGCCTTCAAGGCCCCATACGCATTCCCGCAAGTCGCCAAAGAATTACATTCAGCTACTCCGGTGTGAGTCTTTCAGCTCCCGATCGTGTGAAATTCCGCTATATGCTCGACGGATTTGATCACGGCTGGAGTGAACCGCTGTCCACACGGGATGCCGTTTACAACAACCTGAACCCACATTCGTATCAATTTCGCGTGATTGCGAGCAACGCGGTCGGCGTGTGGAATAGCGAACAAGCCGTGATTGCCCTCGAAATCGAGCCGGCGTTCTGGCAGAGATGGTGGTTTCGAACTGCGTGCGCCGCCGCGTTCATGCTCGCAGCGCTTGCTTTCTTTCGCCATCGAATGCACCAGATGGCGGCACGCCTTAATCTGCGTGTCGAGGAAAGGCTTGCGGAGCGAACGCGCATCGCGCAGGAATTACACGACACCTTGCTGCAGGGCTTTGTCAGCGCCTCAATGCAACTTTACGTCGCGACAGAAAAGATATCTGCCGAATCAGAGGCGAAAGCGGTGCTGAACCGCGTCCTCGATCTGATGAAGCAAGTCATCGACGAGGGCCGGAACGCAGTTCGAGGACTGCGCTTGGATCATGGCATCTCTTTAAGTCTCGAGCAGGCATTTTCGCTGATTCCTACCGAATTTGGCTTGCACGATGAAATTGGCTTCCGCGTTATTGTTGAAGGCCAGCCTCGGCCTCTGCACCCGCTGGTTCGCGACGATGTTTACCGTGTTGGTCGGGAAGCACTTGTAAATGCGTTCCGCCATTCCCGCGCGAAGAGCGTCGAAGTCGAGTTGGAATATGCGCGACATCATCTACGCTTGCTCGTGCGTGACAACGGTTGTGGCATCGACCCTCTTGTCTTGCAGTCGGGCCGAGATGGACACTGGGGGTTATCCGGCATGCGCGAGCGGGCTGAGAGAATCGGTGTCCGGCTGAAGGTTTGGAGTAGCTCCTCAGCCGGAACAGAGATCGAGCTGTCGATACCAGCTCACATTGCCTTCCCCGCCGAGGCTACAGAGCACCGCACGTAATGGTTCGCAAAAAGGCGAACTCAGCGGTTCAGAGGCCGCCGGCAGAACAAAACAAGTGAGCCATCAACGCAAGCGCGTGCCGGATCGTCAAACGCGAAACGCCCCGAATAGTGAGTTCCATCTCGCTGCGATTATCGTCGCGCACTACTACACGGAACGAGCTGGAACATTACGTCACTTCAATCCCGATGTCCTTTGCCAAGAATGGCGAAAAGCGTCAATCAGAGCTTCACGGCCGATTCGATACACCTTATCTGGGCCTCGTCGCGAATGGGGTATAGCATTAACGTTAGTAGGAGGTTTCGTCCGGCGAACGGGGTGACGAATGACCTCCGTCAACGTTTGGAGCAGATCGTCTGTGGAAAAGAGTGCAATGAGCGACCAACGTATACGCGTGCTCAGCGTCGACGACCATCCGTTGGTACGCCAGGGTATCGGCGCAATGATTAACAGCCAGCCCGACATGCTACTGGTAGGGGAAGCGGCTAACGGTAGCAAAGCGATTGAGGGCTTTCGAGAATACATGCCCGATGTGACACTCATGGATCTCAGACTTCCTGATATGAGCGGCATCGACGCGATGATAGCGATCCGAACGGAATTCCCGGAATCGCGTATCATTATGCTGACTACGTTTGAGGGCGACGTTGAGATTCAGCGCGCGCTTCAGGCGGGCGCTCGCGGCTACGCGTTGAAGAGCATGCCTCCCGGAGAATTGGTTGAGATGATCCGTCAGGTTCACGCTGGCAAGAAACGCATCCCGCCAGAGCTAGCGGCCCGGCTGGCCGAGCATTTAGGCGATGAGATCCTGACAGGTCGCGAGCTGGATGTTCTGCGCCAGATCGCGGGAGGGAACCGAAACCGGGACATCGCAGAACGACTGTTTATCTCCGAAGAGACAGTCAAAGTTCATATGAAACACCTTATGGAGAAGTTGGGTGCGAGCGACCGAACGCAGGCTGTTGCGATAGCGGTTCGTCGCGGCATTATCCAACTCTGAGTAGTGCAACTTGTCTGCCTCGCTGCGATACCACGAAAGTGGTATCGGAAAATTCCAAGCTTTGGGGATTCACTTTTCCCTGTCGGTCGCCATCCTGAGGACAGGCATGTTCGAGTTCATGCACATGAAATAGAGGAAGGCCAAGCTGCAAAGACTATTTCCCGCATTTCCGGGAGGTCGGCCTGGCGTGGGCCTGCTCCTCTTGCGAATAGCCGTCGGCGTAAGGTCGATGATTCACGGAGGAGTGTATCTCAGCAACCATACTCATCCCGTGATCCTGGAGTGGGCTGCGGGTTTGGTGGTCGCGGCAGCTGTCTTTGTGTTAATCGGACTTCTAACACCGGTTATGGGCACGATCACTGGATTAGGAGTCGTAGGGACCTCGCTAGCACGATTGCTCGATTCGAACTCACCCGAGATCCTCCTCCTCACGATGGCTGCCGCCATCGTTTTCCTCGGACCTGGAGCATTTTCCCTGGATGCGCGCCTATTCGGACGCCGCGAGATTATCATTCCTGCGACTTCACGCCCTTCGAAAGTGGCCGCCGTCAATAACACAAGTTATCCAGTAGAATACCCACAGAAAGGAGAGTCCTTGTGAAAACGTCTGAGGGTGACGAGCCGATTCGGTTTGCCGGTTCAGCGCTCGGCGCTCAACGTCATATCTGTGCGTTTTTTCACTCGTCCGACGAGGAGTATCGGGTGATACTTCCTTTCATCAAAGACGGGTTCGAGTGCGGCCACAAGGCCTTGCATGTCGTCGATCCCAAACTGCGTCATGAACACGTCCGGCGGTTGGCGTCGGACGGAATCGATGTAGCCGCGGCAGAACAAAGCGGCCAATTCGAATTACGCAACTGGGAGGATGCGTATCTGCGCGATGGCCGTTTCGATCAGGATAGAATGCTCGCTCTGCTTCAAGAGGTACTTGAGCGGTAGGCAGCAGGCATTCGCTCTGACTCGCATGGTCGCTCATATGGAATGGGCCCTGGAAGATCGACCTCGTGTCGACGACCTGGTGGAATATGAGACGCGCGTGAATTATATGTGGCCCCGGTACAAGGACGCAGTCATATGCGTATACGATCTCGCTAAGTTTGGCGGCCATATTGTCATGGACATGATACGGACGCATCCAATGGTCCTGATCGGCGGCATCATCCAGGAGAATCCTTTCTTTCAACCGCCGGATGAGTTCCTGGAGGAACTGCGCGAACGCCGAGCGACGCGCCTTAACTGACATCCAGAAGCTATTCGGCAATGAAAGCCGATACTGTCCAGCGCGGCGACGGAAATTAGGCTCCTTAAAGCCTGTCTCAATAATCTGATCGGCATTCAAGCTCTGCCCGCCATCTGGAACGGCGGGCAGCCTTCTCAGATTGTCAAGATCCTGCTCGACGTGCTGCCGGAAATGCTGAAGTTGGATTTCACTTATGCGTATTTAAACGACTCCGTTCGTGGAGCGCCCTTCGAGACCGTCCGGCTCGCTTCCGAACCTAGTGTAATCATCCAGCCGCAGGAGATTGCTTCATAATCTCCGCGTCCGAGCTTGCCCAGGGAAGCCTTCAACCCGCCCATAACACAGGGCGGTTCCAGGTGGACCGATGGCAGCATCACGATCATTTTCTAACAATTCTGCAGGTCTTGTCCGTATCGGCTCGATTTTACGAGGGAAACAAGGCGAGCTGCTTGTTTCTAAACAGAAGCTTCGCCAGGCGGAAGCCGTGCGCTTAGTGAGGGTCAACCGCGAGTCTGGCACTCAGGTCCTGGGCTTCGCCTCTCGGCCATTTGTGCTTTGTGGGCTGCCCATAAAGCGTCCTGTCCGGGGGAGTCTGCTGCACGAGCGACGGAACGGGCAGTTTCTGCTGCAGGTTACCGGACACCCCGCCTATGGCTTGCCTTGGGGACAGGATCGGCTTGTGCCGCTATTCTTGGCGACTTTGGCCGTCCGACAGCAGAGGCAGACGATCACGTTTCGCAGCACCGCCGAAATGCTCAAGACCTTAGGCATGCAGCAAGGCGGGTTGCAATACCGCCGACTCGTCTGCGCTTTTCAGCGCATTTTCGGAGCGACCATTTTCTTTGGAACCGATACCCAGACTCAAAAAGCTCTGGTAACGCACCAATCCCGCTTCAACTTCATGCGAGAAGCACGGATCTGGTACTCACGCGATCCAAATCAGGAATTCTTGCCCGGTGGGTTCGAGAACGAGATTGTCCTCACCGACGAATTCTTTCGTGAAGTAACAACGCATTCCATCCCAACAGATTTGGAGGCCGCGAAGGCCCTTTCCTCTGCACCAGCAGCGCTGGACCTTTTTATGTGGCTTTCTTACCGATGCTTCACGGCGAAAGGTCAGGAACGCATTCCGGTTTTTGGAGACTTCGGGTTAGCAGCGCAGTTGGGCAGTGCAGATTATGCGCGGCCTCGGAAGTTCCGGGAAAGATTGGAACGGTGGCTGGAACTGGTCCAGACGCGTTGGCCAGCCTGTCCCGCGAGAATCGCTGCTGATGGTGACGCCATCCTCATTCAGCCCGCGACGGCGCTTGTCGCGAGGGGAGCGTAGATGGCCAGCCTTGCTTTTGCTTCCTCTTCCTCTATTCCCTATCGCAGGCTCTCTATAGGGGAAATCGATGCTGTTATTTCCGCTCGGTTACGCCCGACTCGCATTCATGGGAACGCACAGCCAGCGTGTTTCAATCGGCAAGTGGCAATGTATCTGGCCAAGCACCTTGCTGGTTGGAGTACGACCATGATCGGACGCTTCTATAACGGTCGTGATCATTCCACAGTGATTCACAGCATTCAACGGATCGAAGCCCTCCGCGAAAGCGATCCAGATCTCGACGCGCTTCTTTCGGAGTTAAACGATCAACTCACTCGGAGGCAGGACGGGAGTGGCGAAAAGAAAGTCTTTGAGGCACCCACTAAGGTCCCGTATGCTTCGTATATAACATCGACGAACTTGCTGAGGCTATAGCCGACCGCGTTTGGGCTCGCATCAGGGGCCGAATTCAACCATCGGAACCGGAGTGAATCTCTGCGTGAGCAACGGGGTCCAGCATGGCTAGGTATGGGTAGTAAACGGTAGGCCGTCACACACGATCGATCCGCCCTCTTGCCCGGCAACGGACAAGAATCAGGCTCGAACTATGCTTTTGAGCTATTGCCCGCTAACTTCGGTTCTTCGCCGCATGCTGACAACACAGCCACTTAGGTGTTCACCTTTCCGCTCTCCAATTTCGATGCGGTCGCTTCCTCACGAAGTGCCGTGCCGTCTGGATGTGGAGCTTGCAGGGCCGCCGTTTGCCTGCTGCTTTTCTGCCCTCAAAATTGTATTAAACATCGGTATGTCTGATATCTTGTCGACTCTCGCGATATGTCTTTTCCCGGCGGCGTTTGCCTGGTCCGCTTACGGACAAAATGCCGACACCATTCCCGCCGGTATCGAAAAATTGCATAACGACGACATCACCGCCACGATTGCGCGCGACGTGGACGCCCTCACCGCTTATGGGATGACGACGCTGTTCTGTTGCAACCGGGAACCCCTCCGATCGTTGGTAAGGCCGCCTTTCACAATTTTATGAAGCAGGCTTTTCTCAAATCTCCGTCTGCTAAACGAGTGGAATATGTACCTAATATATCCGCGACATCCAGGTTACAGGCGATGTGGCTTACGAGTGGGGATTCTTTGACGCAGCGCAAAAGAGTTCCGAGCAACAAGCGCCCAAAAGCCTGCGTGCCAAGTTACTTGGTGTCATGAAGCGGCAACCCGACGGTTCGTGGAAGTTCACGCGCGTGATGTGGCTTCCCGACTGATTGATCTGATGCAAAAAGTGGTTCGCCACAATGAACGTCAGACCAACGCGGGTCTCGGGTGATTGTGAATCATCATGGACCACGCACGATTGGGCGGGATCTGACGAATCAAAGACGCGTGTCTGAGGCCTGACTGCTCTGCTTCACCTTCCCTTACTGCAAATGCAACAATTTTCGCTGATCAAATTGCAGGTTGGCTCGTAACGCGCTATCTGCGACATGCAGTTAGCTAAAGAACGGTTTTCTCCGGAGCGCGTGTTACATATATCTCGACTTTGATTTCAAGCTCATCCTTCACTTTCACAAGGCCCCCGCCAACCTGTATGGGTCGAATGTCGAAGTCCGTTTGCTTAATACTGGTGGAACCGATATAGACGCCGTTTTGTTTTTTACATTGATAAGTACTGGCCTCATCACGCCGTGCAACGTCAAATTCCCACTTACCTTGAAAACGTCGGCTTCGTCTTCGATATGGGTTGATTCGAACCCAATTTCCGGATACTTTGAGGACTCCAGAACCTGGTTCTGCATATTAGACTGTACCTGCCGAAGGTCCTTAGTGCTGAGAGGCTCGTCGGGTCTGACCGTTAGGTTGGTGGCTCTGATGACAAACCGAATTCTCGGGCTCTCGCCGAGCTTAACGACACCCGCCGCAATCGGCGCGTCAACCCAGTGCTCATGTCCCGCAGCGGAAAAGATACCGGCTTTCCCGACATGGATCGAAAGAACGCTACGCTGAACATCGATCGCTTGTTCGCGATCGTTAGCAGTCGGCCCAACACTCAGGATCGAGAGAGCCAAGAAAAGTATCGACACTGTTTGAGAACCTAAGCCGCCGACAAAAGCGTGTCTTCCTCGTCGAGTTCGCCCACCGCACGGCGGCGCTCGAGTTCCTCCTGGCAGTGAAGACAAAAGGCGGCCCAGGGAACAGCATTCAACCGTTTTTCGGGGATCATCTCCTCGCAGTGCAGGCAGATGCCAAAAGCGCCAGTCTCGATGCGCTCTAGAGCTTGCTCGACACTTTTCAACAGTGCCGTCTGTCGATCGAGATGGCTAATCGCAAGTTCGTGGTTCATGCGTTGGTGCAGCCGCTCTATATCCTCCGGTGAATTCTCAATTCGAATGTCGTCGCGCTGGGAAGCACTCGATAATAGTTCGCTGCGCTTTGCTTCAAGGACCTTCTGAAAATTATTTGAACAGCCAGACACGTCGGTACTCCTCCTCAATGAGAGATTCCTTTGGCGGGTATATTCCTTCTACCCTGCTCTGCCAATTAATTTCGAAGCGCGCTGGTAGCAAGTCACGGTGCGGCAGACGCAATCGCACAGAGTGACTTTTCAGGAGCCGAATCGAAAGACCTGATGTGGGGGAACCCACCGATTCCCGGCTCAAAGCCTCGGAACCGCATGTAAAGGAGAAAAGGAATGTTGAAATCACTTCTGACGCCGAGCGTTCTCGCGTTCGCGTTGTTATCGATCAGTCTTGCGCCTTCAGCGAAAGCAGATGAGTGGGACAAGAAGACGCTAGTGACTGTGAAAGGTGGCGCAGTTCAGATCCAGGGCACCATTTTACAGCCGGGAGAATACGTTATGAAGTTGGCGGACTCCCTCGCGGATCGGCGAATTTTGCAGCTATTCAATGCCGACGAGTCGCAGCTAGTCACGACGATTCTTGCCAACGCGGCCTACCGACCCGAACCCACGGGCGACACGCGGTTTACTTTTGCCGAAGTACCGGCAGGCCAACCGCCAGCGATTACTACCTGGTTCTATCCCGGCGACAACTACGGTCTGCAATTCTT
>JAFAUR010000125.1 GCA_019243205.1 Acidobacteriaceae bacterium
TTCATATTGCTTGAAGGGCAATGCGCAACACCGGTCCCGTGCTCTTTGTAAATCGTCAGATCGTGATCATCCAGCCAGACCGAATGCGCGGCAATCACCCGGCCATCGAGGACGCCCAGCTTCGCTAACAGTTGCACGGGAGTAAGATGCCGTTTCGTCAGCAAGTCAACCCGCTCCTTCTCGGTCTCGGCGACGTGAATCGTCAGCGGGACGTTGTACTTCACCGATAATTGATGTGCTGCGATCAGCGCTTCATCGGGAGTGGTGTAAACGGCATGCGGCGCGACTGCAGGAACAATCAGGTCATCCTTCGCGAAACGCTGGATGTACTTGTCTGTTCCGGCAATTGTCGCTTGCCATGATTTGAAGTCCGGCGCAGGGAAGCCGATCACCGTCTGTGCCAGAACTCCCCGGACGCCTGCTTCCTTGGTGATTTCCGCCTGTTCCATCTCAAAGTAGTACATGTCGTTGTAGGTCGTAATCCCGGCCCGTACCATCTCGAGACACGCCAATCGGGTTCCCCACCTGACGAAATCGGGATCCACATTTTTCGATTCCGCCGGAAAAATGTAGTTCTCTAACCAGTCCTGCAAATGCTTGTCATCCGCGATGCCGCGGAAGAGCGACATCGGTGCGTGTGTATGAGTATCGATGAGCCCAGGTAAGACCAGGCTGTCGCTCCGATCGATGATTTCCGGTGAAGTGAACCGCGTCCTGATTTCGGCTTGAGTGCCCACTCCCACGATCCGGGACCCGCGCACCGCTACGGCTCCGTCCGGAATGAGACGGTGCGTCGCATCCATCGTTATGACGTATTTGCCATGTACGATCCAATCGGCTGATTCGGCCGCCATGGCGGCACCCGCAAACAGATTCATGCTCAGCAAAGCGCTAAAGAAACGAAGCATCGAACGGTCTCGGAAAGATCTGTTCCATCGTAATGCTCTCGAGACCACCGCTGAGGTTCGCCATGACGACGGGGATATTTCCGCAGAACTCCCAAAGGATCTGGCGGCAAGCGCCGCACGGCGGGGTGAGCTTGGAGGCGTCAGTCACCACCGCGACCCTCACCAACTTTGCGGCGCCTTCGGAGATCGCCTTAAACACTGCGACGCGCTCGGCGCAAACGGTCAGACCGTAGGTCGCGTTCTCGACGTTGCATCCTGTATAGATTCGGCCATCGCTATCTTCGACGGCTGCGCCTACTTTGAAGCCCGAGAACGGAACATGGGCCCGTTCGCGGGCAGCAGCAGCGGCCTGGACTAATTGATCGGAAGAAAACACGTATTTCTAAATTACTGTCTCCGAATTTCGGGTCCGGCATTTCAGGAGAGACCCGCCGGATTTGCCTTAGAAACAGACTACGCCGTTGGGGAGTGTGCATTGTCATTTCGCGGACCTTGCGCAAAGGCGTTTTCCCGGATTATCGCGCGAATTCCGCAGTTCCGAGTAACAACCAGCCCGCTTTTCCCCAACCCTGGATGCAGTTTTAAGGATCTCCGCAGCCGCTCAAAATCGACGGAAGTACTGAACGTACAGCTGCTTGTGGGCTCGCTCGAATCGCCCTTATCCTGCACTCACGGGATTCGCAAAAACCAAAAAGCTGAGGCGAATCGAAAATACCCAAACCAATTCGGAGGAATTGCGTGAATTTAAGGAATCTCACAATGATCGGAAGCGCGCTGCTGCTGTCGGCGCCGGCATTCGCAAGCACTTATTACGGCGGCTTCGAAGACACCATTGGCGGCGACTACGATTACAACGACGTTGTCTTCTCTCTTTCTGGCAGCGGGTTGAACCTGATTACAAATACCGGAACCTACATCAGCAAGCCGGCGCTCGGAACGAACGATAATCCGTTCTGGAACAACAGCTCTTACGACGGATCCAAGTACAACGTCGGGTACTGCATGTACGGCGGCGGTAACTGCAATAACGGGAACGCCCTCGACCCAAGCGGGCTCGCGCTTGTGAACGCGTCCGACCACAAGAGCTCCGTGGGAGACGTGTATTTCTCAGTCGGCGGCAATGTAACCGCGGACGTTTACCTGAAAATCACGGCGGATAACGATACGCTCGGGTACTATCTGCTCTCCGACCCCAATCACACGTTCCATCAACTGGCACCAAACTCGAACGGCATTGTTTCGTTCACGCCTGGTTCCGATTTCGGTATTGCGGCCAACAACGGCAGCCAGACCTTTTACTCGCAGGACTGGCTCGGGACATGCGATCCTAACGGCGATTCCCATTTCGCTTTCTTCAGCAATGCACCTGAACCGGGCGCAATGAGTCTCATGGCGGCTGGTCTGGTGGGACTCGGAGTGCTGTTCCGGCGTCGGAAAGGCGCATCGACCAACTAACCCCGTTTCCGAGGAGAGAGCCTCCCTTGCTCTACGGGAGGCTCTTATGATGCGCTTCTCAAATCCTTCAGCGTCATACACCAACCTGCAAAACCGCGTTTTCGAGAACCAGGATCATCTTCGATTCCGAAAACCAGATCAACACGTCTTGCGGATTCCAGCTCGGCTTGGCGATAACCGAAATTCCAGGCCTTCATCAACCGGGTACGATCGTCCTGGCGGAACACCACACTGAAATGTTTTCCTTCGCCGATTGACCGCGGAGGGCCACAAAGCTCAGCCGAGGTCGCGACGAATAGGGGCAGGGGGTTTCCAAAACCGAAGGGGCCAAGCGCCATCACGTCTTTGACGCTAGTATCGTTCAACTCGGAAAAAGACGCGGCGGCATCCGGAACAAATTGAGGACGCAAGTCTTCGGCGGTCAATCGGGCGCGCGCAAACTGTTGGAACTGAGTGCGAAACGGTTCTATGTTTGTCGCCGGCAAAGTCAAACCCGCAGCCTGCTTATGCCCACCGAATTTCGTGAACAGTTCCGGCATGCTCTCGAGCGCTTCGAGCAGGTGGAAGCCGGGAATGCTCCGCCCGGACCCTGTCAGACATCTGTGATCTTCTGCTTCATGCTGAACCGCGTCGCTCAGAACAAAAACCGGCCGGCTGAACCGTTCTACTAACCTGCTTGCCACAATGCCCAGCACTCCCGGATGCCAACCCTCGCCCGAAAAAACAAGAGCCGCCGCGTCCTCGATAACTATCTCGCTTTCGCACTGGCGCAGGATCGCCTCCACGATTTCGGCCTCGACTTTCTGACGCTGGCGATTCAGGACGTCTAGTTGTTCAGCTAGCCTTTGAGCCCGGTCCCCATCCTCGGTAAGAAAGAGCTCAATCACGTCTCGAGCTGTCGACATGCGTCCCGCGGCGTTAATCCGGGGAGCCACGCGAAAAGCGACCTGGTGGGCAGTCGGGCATTCGCCTTGTTCGAATCCAGAGACCGTCAATAGCGAGCGCAGGCCGAGATTGCGAACACATCGCAGGCCGGCTAGTCCCCGGCGCACGATGACACGGTTCTCTCCAGTTAGAGGCACGATGTCGGCGACAGTGGCGATCGCAACCGGCTTCAGAAACGAATCAAGCAGCGCCTTTTGGCGCGCAGTCGCCATGTTGCTACGCGATAGCAGCGCCTGCACCAGTTTGAAAGTGACGCCTGCGCCGCAGAGGTGCTTGAACGGGTAGGAGCAATCCGGACGGTTCGGATTCAGCACCGCGAGCGCGGGCGGCAATTCGGCATCGGGCAGATGATGATCCGTGACAATCACGTCTATCCCGAGTCCGTTCGCGTGCCGGACTACCTCATTCGCGCGAATACCCGTATCGACGCTGACGACCAGACGGATACCCGAGGCCGCTGCACGCTCGATCGCTTCACTCCGCATCCCGTAGCCTTCGGTCAGCCGATGAGGAACGTGATACTCGGCACAGCCCCCGAGGATCTCAATCGTCTTTTTCAGAATGACGATCGACGACGTTCCGTCAACGTCATAATCGCCGTAAACGAGGATCGGCTCTCGCCTATGAACGGCTTGAAGCAGCCGCTCGACCGCGATGTCCATTCCCTGCAGGAGAAACGGATCGCAAAGCGAATCTAACTCGGGGGAGAGGAATGCTTCTGCGGCGGAAGCCTCATCGAATCCTCGATGAACGAGTACCGCCGCCGCCAGCCGGTGCAACCCCAGCGCGCGCCGCAAATCCTCCACTCGTTCGTCGTTGACCGTTGGCAGAACCCAGCGCGCTGCCGGACGGAGCCATGGCGCCGTCGCAATGTTATCGGGCATCAATTCTTGGAGAAATAACCGCCGAGTGTGTCTTCGTCGTCCTCGTCTTCTTCCTCGGTAGCCGCATCGAGCTCAGCCAGAATATCGTTCAGCGCCTCGTACCAATCGGTGTGCAATTCAAAGCTGTAGATCTGCGCCTCAACGGAAAAGGACAACTCCACAGAGCACGTGAATCCTTCATAGGCCTGGAGCTGGCGCAAGCGGGTTTCGAAATTCCGTTTCTCCTCCCGCGTCAGGTTAGTGTCTTCCAATTGATCAAGCGCACTGTCAATCTGATCGAGCGAGAAAGAGCGGTAGTAGAACGAAATGATCTTCGAGCCCGCTTTGCGGGCGCACTCGACGAACTCGCGAAAATCCGGCCGCCGCTCGGTATCCCACAGCATGTGGTTGAGCGCGTCTACCGGATTGCCGTAACCATGAAAAACGGAAAGGCCCGAACTGTCGAGGTAAGCCTCTATAGACGTGCGGAGAGTTTCCAAATCGAGGGCCATCGGATTCACCGTATCAGATTCATAAATCTTTACGAGCAGGCGAACGAATCGGGTTCAGCCCAATTAAACGGGAAAAGCGCCAGTTAACTCGCCGAGCACGGCCCATCTCAGAGAGACCATGTCACAACGGTCGTAACCTGCCTGTGAGGCCCAACATCGTTATTTCAGTTCCCTTTGGAAGCGAGAAAACGGATCATTGCTGCGTGTAATCCCACTACTGATCGTGTTGCTGGTCGCGTGCCACTTGCTGCAAGCGCAAAGCGGGTTCGTGAAATCGGGCGATCAGCCCATCCCGGGCGCATCGATGACAGCGGCGCAGGGTGATAAAACGTTTTCGACCGTTACTGATGCGGACGGGCACTACGCGTTTCCGCCTCTCGGCCCCGGTAAGTGGCAGATTACTGTCGATATGTTTGGCTTCAACACACTGAAGCAGGATGTTGACTATGCCGCCGCCAGCGGACCCGTGAACTTCACAATCCAACTGAAGGAGTCTCCTGCGCTGCAAAGGCTACGGCAATTTGCCGCCCGGCAAAACGGGGCAGGCGGGCCCGGAGGTAATCGCGCAGGTGGCGGTGGCGCTTTTCCGGGTGGCAGGCGAAACGGAGCGCCCCAGGGCGGTACGACAGATTCGGCAGACGCACAACTCGACCAGGAAATTCAGAACGAGCTGAACGCACAAGGGCAAAGCAATGTCGTGTCCCGCAACGCCGCCGGTGAGAACACTGACGCTTTCTTGCTCGGCGGTAGCCTGAGCCCGGGTATGGCTCAGGGAAGGGAAGCGGATTCGGGGCCAGACATGCGGTTCTTCGGTGGCGGCCCTGATGGCCAGGGTGGTCCGGGTGCACCCGGTTTTCCGGGCACGGCCACTGCACCGGGAACGCAAAATGGAGGAGCACCGGGTTTTGGCGGCGGCGCTGGGGGACCCGGAGGCTTCGGCGGAGGCGGCTTCGGTGGGCGAGGCGGCGGTGGTGGAGGGTTTGGCGGCGGTGGATTTGGCCGCGGGCAGCGCGGACCCGGCCGTCCCGGCCAGGTGGCAGGGGCTACCTTCGGAAATCGTCGCCGCCGCACGCAGACCATCCACGGTCAAGCCTCATTCACCTTGACGAACTCTGCCGTTAACGCGAAGCCATTCTCCATCAACGGACTCGACATTCCCCAGGCCGCTTATGCTCAAAGCCGCTTCAGCATCATCGTGGGCGGTCCGCTTGTGCTGGGGAAGGTCATCAAAGATCCGAAGACCCAGTTCTTTCTCACGTATTTCGGAACGCGCTCCCGCACTCCCCAACTGTTTACGGAAACCGTGCCCACTTCAGCGGAACGCACCGGCGATTTCTCTGCCGCTACGCAATCGCTCGGCACGAACACCAGTGTGCCGGTCACATTATTCGATCCGACTAGCCACCAACCCATCCCAGGGAATCGCATCCCTCAAACTCTGCTGAGTCCTATCGCCTTAGAGCTGATCAACAGATTCTATCCCCTGCCGAATCACTCGGTTCCAGCCAACAACTACCAATACGAAACTGCGGCTCCGAACAACACCGACAATGTCGGCATTCGGGTACAGCGCAATATCACGGGCAAGGACCGCCTCTCGGGTAACGTGCAGTACCAGCGGCGCGATAACGAGACCGCCCAGCCGTTCGGTTATTTCGACCCAAACAGCGGCTACGGTCTGAATACGCAATTGCAGTGGACTCGTAATCTCTCGTCGATAGCCGTCAGCAATACCGGTGTGCGGTTTAATCGTAATTACACCGAGATCACGCCCTATTTTTCGACGCTTGGAAACGTTTCGGCTGCGCTTGGCATTCCCGGAACATCCAGTGATCCGCTCGATTACGGGCCGCCTACACTCAATTTCACCAACTATGGGTCCCTCAGCGACGCTAATCCGACGTTAAACCGGAACCAAACACTGGGTGTGACCGAAAGCGTGAGCATGCTGAAGCACACGCACAGCATTGCGCTCGGCGTCGGTTACACGCGCGCCGATCTCAACACGCGGACGGATCCCAATGCGCGCGGAACGTTCAATTTCACGGGAGTTGCAACTAGCTATCTGACTGCGGACGGCAAGCTCACCGGACCGAACGGCCAGATCCAGCCCTACGATCCGAACGGGTTGGCGGTCACCGGTACAGGTTTCGACCTGGCGGATTTCCTGCTCGGCTATCCGCAGTCAAGCACAATCCAGTACAGCTCAGAGAATCATTATTTCCGCCAGAATCAGGTCAATTTCTACGCGCAGGACGAGTGGAAAGTACGGAGTAATCTGACCCTGATTCTGGGCGTTCGATATGACTTCTTCTCGCCCTTCACCGAGAAGTACGGCCGCATGGCCAACCTCGATATCGCTCCTGGATATACAGCAGTGTACTCGGTAACCGCCGGCGGCACCGGTCCGTACAGCGGGGCGTTTCCCAACGGCCTCATCAATGCCGATAAAAACAACTGGTCACCTCGTACGGCGCTAGCCTGGAAGCTTCCCTGGACGAAGCGGTCCACCGTCGTTCGAGCCGGTTATGGGATCTACTACAACGATCAGGCCTACATCCAATTTGCAAATCTGCTCGCCAATCAGCCGCCTTTTGCGGTTGCAAACAGCGTGAATACCAGCACTTCGAACGTTCTGACACTTCCGACGGGTTTCCTGACCACGCAACCGGGAGAAGTCACGAACACCTTCGCTGTAGACAAGAACTATCGCACACCGTACGCGGGTACCTGGAATGTTTCGATTCAACATGATTTCGCGGGCGGCTTTTTCGTAGAGATCGGCTATCTCGGCACCAAGGGCACGCGACTGGATGTCCGAACGATACCGAACCAGCAGCCGCCGGGTTCTATCGGGGAACGAAACCAATTAGGCAATGCTGTCGGATTCACCTACGACCAGTCCATCGGCAATTCGATCTTCCAGTCCGGGCATCTGCGGCTGGTGCGCCGATTCAATCACGGGATCTCGCTCAACGCGTTTTATCAGTACGCCAAGTCCATCGACGACAGCTCCACGTTTGGCGGCGTCGGAAACACCGCCGCTCAGAACTGGCTGGATATTTCCGCCGAACGTGGATTGTCCAGTTTCGACGTTCGTCATCAATTCTCGGCACAGTTCGTTTGGACCTCTCCCGTTGGCAACCGGGGATCCCGGCTTTCTCCGGATACGACTTGGGGCCGATTGCTGAAAGACTGGCAACTCAGTGGAGCAGTTACTGCTCAGACCGGCAATCCGCTAACTGCGCGTGCGCTGGGCACGACTTCACGTCTGGCTCAGACAAATGGAACCGGCAGTGAGCGCGCAGATGCGACTGGAGAATCCGTCTCCACGAGCGATGGGCTTTTCAATCTCGCTGCCTTCACCGTGCCGCCTCCCGGTAGCTACGGCAATGCCGGCCGTAACACAATCGAGGGGCCCGGCCTATTCAACCTGAACGTCGCTTTCGCGCGATCATTCAACATCACAGAACGTAAGCGGGTGGAGTTTCGCGTGGAATCGAACAACGTGCTCAATCATGTCAACTACACCAATTACTACACGGTCGTAAACGCAACCAACTATGGTCTGCCGAGCGCGGCGGGCGGTATGCGAACCCTGGATGCTGTTGTGAGGTTCCGGTTTTGAAAACCATTCGATACATTCTTGCCGCTGCGCTTATGCTGCAACAGATTTGTGCCCAGACGCAGACGGGTAAGGCCACCTTCTCGGCGACCACGAACATCGTCATTGTTAACGTCACCGTTCTCGATCGGAACGGAAAACCGATCGAGAACTTGACCAAGAACGATTTTCAGGTTTTCGAAGATGGCAAGCTTCAGAAGCTCCAGGCAGTAGATCTGCAGCGCCTAAACTCCAAAGTGCTGCCACCGCTGAATGCGAGCGCGGCGCCGGCGAGTGAAGCCAAACCTCAGGGCTACAACCCGGACGATGAGAAAGCCACGCTGAAAACTAGCATGCTCTCGAAATATCAGGACAGGCGGCTCATGATCCTGCTATTTGATTTCTCCTCGATGCAGCCGGCCGAGCAGATCCGGGCCAAGGATGCCGCGATCAAGTTCCTGAGTTCCCAGATGACGGCGAGTGATTCGGTCTCGATCATGGCGTACGGGAACGAATTGAAAACGCTTCTCGACTTCACTTCCGATCGAGATCTACTGATCAATGCCATCAACAGATTTCGTATCGGTGAGAACAGCGAGAATGCGACGTTCGCGGACGAGGGCGCCGATGCCCAGGACCAGAGCGGCCAGTTTGCGGCGGATGAAACCGAATTTAATATTTTCAATGCCGACCTGAAGCTTGCCGCGCTCGAAGATGCTGCCCGCAAACTTGGCCAATATCCTGAAAAGAAAGCGCTCATCTACGTCTCGAGCGGAATTCAAAAGAACGGCGTCGACAATCAGTCGCAGTTACGCGCCACTGTGAACACCGCCATTCGCGCGAACGTTGCTTTTTATCCCATCGATGCTCGAGGACTGTCCGCGCTGGTACCTGGCGGCGATGCGACGCAGGCGGGCGCTGTCGGGAACAACCTGTATAGCGGCGCCGGCCAGCGGTCTCTCAAAGAAAACTTCAACAATCAGCAGGAGACCCTCGCGACTCTCGCGCTGGATACCGGTGGTAAGCCGCTGCTCGATTCAAACGACCTGACCGAGGGCATACGGCAGGTGCAGCAGGATTTCACAAGCTACTACGTGCTCTCGTACGTGAGCACCAACACAGCGCAAGATGGGCGCTACCGGCGCATTCAAGTCAAGCTGGCCGGAGGGGCGGAAGCGCTGCGTGCGAAGCTCGATTACCGCCAAGGTTATTACGGTCCCACGACGTTCGCCCACATGAGAGAGACCGACAAAGAGGCTCAGCTGTCGCAAGCTTTGATGTCGGAAAATCCCGTAACCGATCTGCCGATTGCGGCGGAAGTCGATTACTTTAGGCTCGAGAAAGATAAATATTTCGTTCCGATTTCGGTGAGAATTCCAGGTTCGGCCTTGGCTTTTCACAGCAAAGGAGCAAAACAAGCGACGGAACTCGACTTTATCGCGGAAGTTTTCGACCGCAGGAACCGCCCCGTTTCCACCGTTCGCGACACCATTCCTTTCAAGGTTGACGATCAGACGGCAGGTCAGGTCGTCCGCAAGAACATTCAGTACGACACGGGGGTGACTCTGACACCGGGAACCTACAAGCTGCGCTTCGTGAGCCGGGAAAACGGAGAAGGGAAAACCGGCACTTTCGAGACCTCCTTCACGGTTCCCGATTTGGCGGCGGAAAAGAAGCTCCGCGTCAGCTCGGTTGTGCTCAGCAGCCAGAGAGAACCCCTAGCTCAACAGCTCGCTGCAGTCAAAAACGACAAAAAGAGCGTCGCACTGAATCCGCTCATTCAAGATGGGCAGAAACTCACCCCGAGCGTCACCCGCGTTTTCCGGCCAGGTCAGACCGTCCTGGTCTACCTGGAGATCTACGACCCCACCATCCCCGACTTTCTGCCCGAAAATTTCCGGCGGGCGAACGTGCAGGCCACCGTCGCGCTCTATAGCGGAGATAAAAAGGTCTT
>JAFAUR010000160.1 GCA_019243205.1 Acidobacteriaceae bacterium
CAATGGGATAACAGTAATGGGGCATGGCAAAAGCATTTAAAGATCTGAGCGAGCGCGAGATTCTGGGCTTAGCGATTTCCCTGGAAGAGGAGGATGGACGCATCTACGGCGAATTCGCCGAACGCCTGCGTTCCGATTATCCCGCAACTGCCGCTCTTCTAGATCAGATGCAGCAGGAGGAGTCCGAGCATCGGGCGAGTCTGATCGATTTATACCGATCGCGTTTCGGCGAACGGATTCCGCTCATCCGTCGGCAGGACGTAAAGGGTTTTGTCTCCCGCCCTCCATTGTGGTTGATCGAGTCAATCGGGCCGGGCGCGGTCCGGAAAGCCATCGAATCCATGGAGACCGAAACAGGGCGCTTCTACCGGATGGCCATGGAACGAATTTCGGATGCCTCTACCCGCAAGCTGCTCGGAGACTTGGCCGCCGCCGAAACCAAGCATACGGCGACCGCCGAAGAAGTCGGACGCCAGCACCTCACGCCGGAAGCTAAACAGGGCGAAGAAGAGGCCTACCGCCGGGCGTTCGTTCTGCAGTTTGTGCAGCCGGGACTGGCGGGTCTGATGGACGGCTCGGTGTCGACATTGGCGCCTTTGTTTGCTGCTGCTTTCGCCACACATCAGAGCTGGGATGCGTTTCGGGTTGGTTTAGCGGCTTCAGTAGGCGCCGGAATCTCCATGGCTTTCGCCGAAGCCTTATCGGATGACGGTTCGCTCACTGGCCGCGGCAAGCCCTTCATTCGCGGGCTGATAACCGGCATCATGACCACCCTGGGTGGGATCGGCCACACGCTTCCTTATTTAATTTCGGATTTCCACGCGGCCACCACCGTGGCTGTCTTTGTGGTCGCGATCGAGTTGGCGGCTATCAGCTGGATCCGCCAACACTATATGGATACACCACTGCTCCGAGCCGCCTTCCAGGTGGTCTTCGGCGGCGTGCTTGTCTTTGTGGCGGGTATCGTTATCGGCACGGCCTGAGCGGCAGAGACAGAGCTCCAGCCGAGGGTTCGACCGCGAACAAATGATTCGCCTCATCGAACTCAGGATGCTTTGAGTAGTAGTCTGCGACCAGTTGCTGCCTCACACGCTCGACCTGGTCCGGAAGGCACAAAACAACTGCGCAGCCCCCGAAGCCCGCACCCGTAAGACGAGCCCCGAGCGCCCCGGAACCCAATGCGGTCTCCACGATCAGGTCGAGTGCCGGCGTGCTCACCCCAAGTTGGTCTCGCAAGCTCTTGTGGGAAGCCGTTAGCAGCGCTCCGAAGCGCGTCGCATTGCCTTCATACAACGCTTTCACTGCTTCTCTGACCCTCGTTCCTTCCCCTGTTACATGAAGGAATGCTCTGCGTTCGGCTTCGCCGAGGTGCTCAAGCTTTGGCGGCTCAGTGCAATCGAGCGCGGCGGCATAGGACGGGATCCCGAGCTTTTCGAGCGCACGTGTTCCGGCTTGCCGGCACCCGTTGTAGGCCGCGCGCAGCTCGCCCGACTTCTCCGCGCCCCTCAAACTGTGGGCTACCAGGAACTTCCACGCCGGCGGGATAGGAATGGGCGCCGTTGCCGGCGGGTCGAATCCCACCAGAAGGGCGCAACCTGCTTTCGATGCCAAAATGGCGGCGTGGTCCATGCCGCCTCCTCGTGTGCCGACGAAGTGCTCGGCTTCCGGCAGGATCCGGAAGAGATCGGCAAAGGTGGGCTGAATGCCGTTCGCCGCGAGGAGTGCAAGCGCGAAGCCGGTCAGCAGAGCGGAAGATGACGACAAACCCGCCGCTTCAGGTAGATCGGAAGTAATCGCCGCATCGATACCGTTTCGGATAGTCCAGCCGAAAGATACGGCGAGCGCTGCTCCCTTGAGATAGTTGACCCAATCGCCTGGGGCGTCCGGCTGCAGGCCGGCGGTGAGGTCGAACTCTCTGAGGCCGGGATGCCCATCGCTGACTGCCCGGACCCGACCGTCTTGCCGGGGCCGGTACGCGACCGTGATTCTCCGGCCTATGGCCATTGGCAGCACGGGAAGTCCATGATAATCGATATGTTCGCCGATCAGGTTCACGCGTCCCGGCGCAGCTAACAGAGTTATAACGGAACCCTCACCGAAGCTTTTTGCAAAAAATTCACCTGGAGAGCTCAAAATATTCGCCCCAGCGCGGAACCGTTTCGGCTTTTGCACGTAATACCGTATGACTGGCGAAATCTGCACCTCCTCATAGTGTGTGACTATAGAAGGACACTAGTCAGAGCAGGCCCCGTGAATTCTCTCGTTTGTTCGTTGAAAGTGCGAAGTTGCGTGCTGCTATCGCTGTGCGCAGCCATGCTCGTATCTTGCGGCAAGCAGCAGGCCAAGGGGGGACCGGGCATGATGATGCCGGTCGTCTCCGTGCGAGCCGTTCCGGCCGTAGCGGGCGACGTCCCTCTGAACGTTTCGGCCGTCGGCACGGTCGAATCGATTACGTCGGTTGATGTGAAGTCGCGTGTCGCAGGGCAGGTCTTGCGTCTGTACTTCCATGATGGCGATTACGTCCAGAAGGACCAACTCCTGTTTGAGATCGACCCGGAGCCGCTACAGCGCCAGATTGCGGAGATCAAGGCCGACCTTGTGAAAGATGAGGCGCTCGAACAGCAGTCGCGAGCCAATGTCATCAAAGACCAAGCCATGCTGAAGCAGACGCGCGCAGCAGCGGATCGCGGCGTGCAGCTCCTGAAAGAAGGCATCTTTTCAAAAGAACAGACCGAACAAGTAGTCGCAAACGCGGATTCCTCTCAAGCTACTCTGGATGCCGACAAAGCGGCGGTCGAGAGCTCGGTCGCCGCGATCAAAGCCGATCGTGCCCGGCTGGCCCAGACCGAACTTCAGCTTACCTATACGAAAATCACAGCTCCGATCGCCGGCCGTGCCGGAGCGATCGCCGTCAAGCCTGGCAATCTCATAAAAGATAACGATGCCGCCCTGGTCACGCTTCTACAGTTATCTCCCATTTACGTTTCCTTCGGAGTGCCGGAACAGATTCTGCCGCAAGTGCAGAAGTACAACGCGCAACGTCCCTTGATTGTTCATGCATCGGCGTCGGGAGAACAGCCGGCTTCGGGTACCTTGCGGTTCATCGACAACACCGTCGACAACACCACCGGTA
Organism: Acidobacteriaceae bacterium; assembly: GCA_019243205.1. Taxonomy (GTDB): domain Bacteria; phylum Acidobacteriota; class Terriglobia; order Bryobacterales; family Bryobacteraceae; genus Bog-105. The sequence goes on from JAFAUR010000160.1 coordinate 3,134, forward strand.
CCATCAAGCTGAAAGCGCAGTTCGATAATCCCGATCACAAACTCTGGCCAGGTCAGTTCGTCAATGTAACGGCGCGCCTGGAAATGGAACATAACCGCATCCTGGTTCCGAACCGCACCGTGCAGACAGGTCCGCAAGGACGTTACGTCTGGGTCCTGAATCAGAATGAGGGCACCGTTGCCATCCGGCCTGTGAACGTGCTTCGGACCGTCCAGGATGCCAAATCCTCGGAAACTGCCGTCATCGGCAGCGGTCTTAAACCCGGAGAAATGGTGATCTCCGAAGGGCAGATGTTACTCGCTCCCGGAAGTAAGGTGCATTTGCTCAAACCGCAAACCGAACTGGGTGACTCTGGCGGCGGCAAGACGGCCGCACAGTCTTAGGGGCGCGATGCATTTTACAGACCTTTTTATCCGCCGGGCTATCACGACGACTCTGCTGATGGCCGGAATTCTCGTCTTTGGAATTCTTAGCTATACGACCCTTCCGGTCAGCAACCTGCCCGCCGTCGAGTATCCGACCATTCAGGTTTCGGCGAGCCTTCCGGGCGCGAACCCGGACACCATGGCAGCCTCCGTCGCGACCCCGCTGGAAGCCGAATTCGCGACCATCGCCGGCATCAACAGCATGTCGTCCTCGAGCTCGATGGGCTTTACGTATATCACGCTCCAGTTCGACCTCAGCCGCAATATCGATGCAGCCGGGCAGGACGTGCAAGCCGCCATTGCGCGTGCGCAAGGCAACCTGCCCACCAACATGCCTGCGCCCCCCTCCTACTCCAAGGTGAATCCTGCTGAGCAGCCCATTCTTTATATCGCCGTCTCCTCGGACACGATGTCGCTTTACCAGCTGGACGAATACGCCGAGACGATGATGGCTCGCCGCATTTCGATGGTGAGCGGCGTCGCTCGCGTGATCGTATACGGCTCGAAGAAATATGCGGTTCGGGTACAAGCAGATCCCGAAAAGCTCGCTTCGCGTCAGATCGACTTGGAAGAAGTGCGCAATGCGTTATCGAACGGCAGCGTAAACCTTCCTGCGGGAACACTCTACGGAGCCACGAAAGCCTACACCGTCCAGTCGAACAGCCAGCTCACTTCTGCCTCGCAATTCGCGAAGCTCATTGTTACGTATCATAACGGCAGCCCGGTTTACCTCGACGAGTTAGGCAACGTTCTTGACAGTGTCAGCGACAACAAGTCGCACTTCTGGATTAACGACAAGATCAGCATGATCCTGGCTGTTCAGAAGCAGCCGGGGTCAAACACGGTCGAGGTGGCCGATGCAGTGAAGGCCCTTCTTCCGGTCATGCAGAAATCCATGCCGGCCGGAATCGTGATCGGACGCGCCTTTGATGCATCGCAAAACATCCGTGAGTCCATCGCGGACGTCAAGTTTACGCTTATCCTGACGATCTGCCTGGTGATCCTGGTCATTTTTGTCTTTCTGCGTAATGTCTCGGCAACCCTCATACCGAGCCTTGCGGTCCCACTCTCGCTGCTCGGAACTTTCGCGGCGATGAAGCTGCTTGGGTTCACCATCGACATGCTCTCGATGATGGCTATGACGCTATCAGTCGGGTTCGTGGTCGACGATGCCATCGTCATGCTGGAGAACGTCGTTCGTCACATGGAGATGGGCAAGCCCCGTAGGCAGGCCGCTATCGACGGCGCGCGCGAGGTCGGTTTCACGATCGTCTCGATGACAATTTCGCTGGTTGCGGTGTTCATCCCCGTTCTGTTTCTCGGCGGCATCATCGGGCGGCTTCTGCGTGAGTTCTCGATAACGATCGCAGTCGCAGTGCTGATTTCAGGAGCCATCTCCCTGACTCTTACACCCATGCTCTGCAGCAGGTTCTTGCGGCATGAGAGCCATCCGACCGGCTGGTTCTACGTGACCTCTGAGCGCTTCTTCACCGGCATGAATAATCTCTACCGCAGAACGCTGCACACCGTTCTGCGTTACCGGCTGGTTACGCTCATCGGAAGCATAGTCCTCACGGTCGCCACTATTTATCTCTTTGTGATCATGCCGAAGGGCTTTATGCCGACCGTCGATCAGGGCTTCATGTTCGGGGGCAGCGAAGCGGCGCAGGACGCATCCTTCGAGGAAATGGAGCGGCTGACGAAGCAGGTCAATGAAATCGTCAGGAAAAATCCGTGGGTGGAGACCTACGGTTCGGGCACGCCGATGGGCAACCAGAACACTGGTTTCCTCTTCATCGCTCTGAAGGAAGACAAGCACCGCCCGAAGCCGAACGTTATCATCGGCCAGCTCGAACAGCAGTTTGCCAAGATTCCGGGGCTGGTTGTGTTCCTGCAGGTGCCGCCGCTGCTGACCCTCGGCCAGAACGAAGGCCGTAGTCAATATTCGGTTGCCTTGAAGGACGCCGATTCGGCAGAGCTGTACCATTGGGCCCCCGTGCTCGAGATGAAGCTTCGCAGCATTCCCCAGCTCGCGAATATCTTTAGTGATTTGCGCCTGGGTAGCCCGCGTCTGGATGTACATATCGACCGTAACCGGGCTCTGGCGTACGGCGTTACGCCGGATGCAATTGCAAACACGCTCTACGACGCGTATGGCAATCGCAAGGTGTCCACGATAACGACAGCCTCGAATCTGTATGATGTGCTGCTCGAAGTTCTGCCTCAGTACCAGCGTGATCCGTCGGCGTTACGCGATCTGTATATTCGCTCGACGAGCAGCAGCGGGAGCTCCGGCACGAATAACGGAAATTCCGGCATGAGCAACGGGAACTCCGGAACTACTAAGATGGTTCCGCTCTCGGCCGTTGCCGACCTTCGCCAGACCATCGCACCATTGAACGTCAACCATATCGGGCAGCTTCCGGCCGTGAATTTCCAGTTCAACGTAAAGCCGGGCGTATCACTCAGTCAGGCGACGGCGTTGGTCGACGCAGCCGCGCGGGAGATCGGGCTTCCCTCCACCGTGAGTTTCACATACCAGGGAACAACCGCAGCTTTCCAGAATTCCATCAGCGGGCTCGGTATCCTGCTCATCATCGCTGTCGTGGTGATTTATCTCGTGCTGGGCATTCTGTATGAGAGCTTCATCCATCCGATCACGATCCTGTCCGGTTTGCCTGCGGCGGGACTTGGCGCGCTGCTCACGCTCCTGATGTTCGGCGAAGATCTGAACCTGTATTCGTTTGTCGGCATCATCCTGCTGCTTGGCATCGTCAAGAAGAACGCGATCATGATGATCGACTTCGCCCTTGAGGCGCAGCGCAAAGAAGGCAAATCGCCGGAAGAAGCCATCTTCCAGGGCTGCTTGCAACGCTTCCGACCCATCATGATGACCACCATGGCAGCACTGCTCGGAACCCTGCCTGTGGCATTCGGAACCGGAGCCGGTGGCGAAGCGCGGCGCCCCCTCGGCATCGCGGTTGTCGGCGGCCTCATTGTGTCGCAATTGCTGACGCTCTACATCACTCCCGTCATCTACATCTATTTGGATCGTTTCGTGAACCGGCGGAAAGAACGCGTTCCAGTTGGCGAGATCCCTGAAGAAGCTTGGCGGGGCAATCCGGAGCTGGTCGGCCAATAGGAAACCGCTCCCGTCATATCGTTATTGCTCGGTACCCGGCCGCTCGGTCTAGTCTTGCCGCAAGGATCTCGTTCTTTTCCAAACGACTCGTGCCGGCCAGAACAGCACGGCAGCTAGGACGAGAAGACTCGGACCCGCTGCCAGCAGCCAGAGCAAAACGCTCAACACGCCACTGCCGAGGATTTCAATTCCCTCAACGACGGCATTTCGCAATCGCGTGAAAACGGGAGCGTGATCCACGCGGAGAGATGCCTTGAAGAGCTCATCCACTTCAAGGTGTACCGTTGCAAAAGCAATTCGCCTGGCCAGGCTCTTCTGTTCAGCTTCCGCAGTCTCGATTTCACCGCGCGTGCGGTCGATCTGCTCTTCCAGCTGAAGGACATCCGCTAATTTTCCGGTCCGCGTTCCCAAGATTTCGATTAGCCGTCCCTCCGTTGTTCGCAAGTTGTTCAGGCGCGCGTCTACATCGACAACCTGCCGAGTTACGTCCTCTCCTCGCTGGGATTCATTGCGCACG
>JAFAUR010000185.1 GCA_019243205.1 Acidobacteriaceae bacterium
ACACCGATGATCTCGGCCGCTTCCAGCCACGTGATCTTCTTCGCCATGGCTTTCAGAATTACGTCTTGTAGTTTCATCATCCGCTCCAGTTCCGCGGCCGAGATCGCTTGGCTTGTTTCCAAGCTCCAGCGTCTCCAGCCGCTTTCATAAGCGGACAGATACCCTGCTAATTCAACCGGACATTTATCGTGCTAACGACACTCATCCGCAGCCGCGATTGCGTGCGCGCGCTGCGGGGCGTAAAATTTGTGCGGCTTTTCTCTGCAGTGCTGGTTTCGGGTGGCGACGTCATCGTTGACTGTCTAGGAAAATGCTGCCTGGAATTGGAGCCGGCTCACAACCTGGATCGGGGACAAGTAATGTAGCGCGATCTCGAAAATGAGAATTCATGGCACTAATGTGACAATCGCGGTTCAGGCGCCGTAGCCCAAAAATTGCTACTACCGTCCCAGAACTTCCACATCAGCATCTACGTCCTCCTTATTGAGGCGGAAACGAGCGACATGCCGGTTCGGGACGCCTAGGGACCGCTATCCCTTCCTCCCGCTCTCCCGCTTTGCCCCGGTTGCTAGACTGAAAGGACACCTTCCGCGTGGGAACTTCAACCATTGCTCCCGGAACATCCGGTTTTGACGAGACTGCCCTCGTAGTGCGCGCGAAAGAGGGGGATCTGTCAGCCTTCTCGGACCTCGTCCGGCATTACGAGCGCCGGGTTTTCCGCATGGCGAAGCAAATCACCCAAAATGACGACGATGCCGAAGATGTGCTCCAGGAAACCTTCCTGAAAGCCTACACGCATCTCGACAACTTTCAGGGCAACTCAAAGTTCTACACTTGGCTGGTCCGAATCGCCGTCAACGAAGCTCTTATGAAGCTTCGTAAACGTCGTTCGGATCGCACCGTCCCCCTCGACGAGCCGATCGATACCGGCGAGGACGAGATGGTACGGGAAATCGCCGTCTGGGACGAAAACCCCGAAGATACCTACTCCCGGGAGGAATTATCTGAGATCCTGGAGCAGGCCATTCAAAGTTTAAAGCCAGCCTACCGAACCGTTTTCATCCTTCGCGACATCGAAGAAATGTCGATTGAGGAGACAGCCGAGGCCTTGAACCTATCCATCTCAGCCGTGAAAAGCAGGCTGCTGCGCGCCCGGCTCCAGCTTCGCGAGAAGCTCACTCGACAATTCAAGCGGAAGGGGGATGACGCGTTTGCTTACCTGTAAGCAGTTTCTGCAGGAGCTCAACGACTTCCTCGATGAGAAGCTGGATCCCAAGATCCGGGCCGAACTACAGAAGCACGTGAATGAATGCCCAAACTGCTGGGTGGTATGCGATACAACCGAGAAGACCCTGAAAGTCTTCAAAGGCATGGAAATGCAAGCCATACCGCCGGCCATTCATGAGCGCCTGATGGAAGCCATCGAGAAGAAGTGTAAGTCCCGGCGCTCACAAGCACCCGAAGACACGCTTCAAGCCTAGTTCGCTACGGACGGCCCGAACAACTCGCGGAATCGTTTCTGCTGTTCGGGCGTTAAGATCTGAAAGATCCTCCGCCGCCCATGTAGCGCGACGTCTTCCCGTTCGTCCTCGATGTTCTGGTAGTACTTGGCGTAATCGTCCAGTTCCTTCATCACGATCTTTTCCTGTTCGGGAGTCAAATTCAGCTCGGTCTTCAGTTTGTCCAGACCGATCCCGTCCATCTGCGCATGAGAAGCATGTTGCTGTGTCATCCTGGCATGCAGATACCAGCGTGTTGCCGCGGATCCCACCGCTCCCCCACAGATGAAAATGAGCAGGAGTACGGTAAGGACCTTCGGATTAGCCCAGCCCGTATCGTCGGCCTCCGCCACACGCCGCCGAACTGTAAATGAAGTTGCTATTGGACCGTTCCCTCGTACGAAATCGGTTGTGCGTGAAGCCCGGGAACCGGGTGCGATTCGAAGTTCGCCAACACAGCATCGCGCTGTTGGGCCTCGGTTCCCACCACTGGAATGTCGCGGTGCGTGTCCTGGGTCGAGACCATCGTGTTTCTGAGATGTCCGTCAAGCGCCTCTTCCGCTACGACGTAGGTTCCGAGAATCAGGGTCACAGAAACCGATGCGTACATCAACCGCCGTCCGAACGCGGACTGAATGAATGCTGCCCAGATTGAGACGCGCGCACGCTCCTCAATGCGCTGTAGAACGCGGGCATAAAAGCCGGGAGCCGGATCCAGTTCTTCCGGATACCGCAATAGCTGAAGCATCTCCGATTGCGCCTGCATCGCCGCCAGCTGTTGCTCACAGCCTTCGCACGATGAAAGGTGTTGCCTCAATTCCTGCTCTGCCAGTCCGGTTTGTTTTCCAGCCAGCAGACCTTCCAGACCATCGCGGATGGACCCGTGCATGATTCCCTCAATCTAGAACAACAACTGCAAACCCGCGGATCTTGCGCCCGCTTAACTCAACTTTACACCCAGAATAGTGTCTTCAAACTACCGGTGCCAGTGGCGACCGCTCTAACCTCTGGGCCGCTTTCACCAGCTTTTGCCGCGCCCGGAAGAGCTTCACTTTGATGGTGTTCTCGTTCATGCCCATCATTTCCGCCAGCTCTTCTACCGAGTGCCCTTCCACTTCCTTTAACAACATCAACGATCGGTCTTCTTCAGATAACTTCGCCAGCAGCTTCAAAATCAGGTCGTGTTGGGCTAACCTTTGGTCAACCGCCGGGGCCTGGTCCGTGGCCGGCTCGGAATGCTCGATGCGCTGCGAGTCATCCGCGGAAAAATCGCTCTCGTATACCAACTTCCGAACCCGCTTCTTGCGCAGGTAGTCGTAGCATTCGTTTACCGTAATCTTATATATCCAGGTCAGCAGCGAGCTGCGGAAATCAAAGCTCTTCACGGAAAAATAGATCTTGGCGAACACCTGTTGGGCGATATCCTCGGCGTCATTCCGGTTCCGGAGGATGCCATAAATGATTGAAAAGACTTTGGATTGGTATCGTTCGACAATCTCGCGGAAGGCCAGTTCGTCACCGGATTGTATGCGCCGGATCAGTGCCGCTTCGTCCGTGCTTCGATGATCCAATTTGGTCTTCGCCCGTGTCGCTTCTCCGGTTAGACCCGGAAAGGGAATGGCAGCGTCAAGCCCGGTCATAGAGATATATCGCTCCCGACGTGACCTCCGCCACTTACGTTACAACTTTCTGCGCCCGAACCTTTCCGGTTTTTGCGGCATCCAAACTAGGGTATGTGGTTGTAAACTAAGTACAGCCATAGATTTTTGGAGGAGTACGAATGATTCAGCTTACCGACACAGCCGTCAATAAAGTCAACGAGATCCTCAATATGCAGGAGCCCAAGCCCGCTGGCCTGCGCATCGCCGTCGTTGGCGGCGGTTGCTCCGGATTCAGCTACTCGATGGCTTTCGAGAACCAGCCCAACATGCTGGACAAAACCTATAACTTTGGTGGTCTTCGCGTCTTTGTTGACCAGGCGAGCATGCTCTATCTGGACGGTGCCGAAGTCGATTACGTTGAGACCCTGGAGGGCTCCGGCTTCAAGTTCAATAACCCGCACGTCAAATCCACGTGCGGCTGTGGCAGCTCATTTAGCGCGTAAGCACGACACCAGGATCTTACTGTTAAGGCCGGGAGGCTTTCCACCTTCCCGGCCTTTTCTCGTTTCATGGAACAAGGTCTGACCACCGAAGCTGTAAATCCTGATTCTTCCGCCATCGATTCACTTCCCACGGCTGGCATGCTGCAAGTGATCAATCGCGCGGACGCCGAAGTCGCGTCCGCCGTTCAGGCGGAGATCCCCAACATCGCTCGCGCCATTGACGAAATCGTGCCACGCCTCCAGTCTGGCGGAAGACTCTTTTATATAGGTGCCGGAACTTCGGGCCGCTTAGGCGTACTCGATGCCTCCGAGTGCCCGCCCACCTTCAACACGCCTCCCGACCTCGTCATCGGCATCATCGCCGGTGGCGATACCGCGCTTCGGAGATCTATCGAAGGCGCCGAAGACGAGCCCGAAGCAGGGCGGGCTGATCTCGCAGCCCGAAGTTTCAGCTCCGGGGACGTCTGTGTCGGCATTGCTGCCAGCGGGCGCACGCCCTACGTCCTGGGTGGCGTCGAATACGCGAATTCGCTCAGAGCCCTGACGGTGGGCATTAGCTGCACTCCCGGTTCGCTGCTCGCAAACGCTGCTCGCATCGCCATCACACCTGTACCCGGTCCCGAGGTCATCACCGGCTCCACCCGCATGCGTGCCGGCACGGCCACCAAGCTTGTCCTCAACATGCTCAGCACCGGGGTCCTGATCAAAATGGGCTACGTCTACGGCAATCTCATGGTCAACGTGCAGCCCACCAATGAAAAGCTCGCCGACCGCGCTCGCCGCATTATCATCTCGCTCACCGGGGTGTCTTATGATGAAGCGTCACGGTTGCTCGAAGAGGGCGGCTCCGTGCGGGCAGCCGTCTTGATGCGCAGGCTTAACCTGTCGCGCAGCGAGGCCGAAAAAGCACTCGCTTCTGCCCGCGGAAACCTGCATCTCGCGCTTGCCGGGACTGCATCAACGAATGGATAAATTCAAAGTCGTGGGCGGTACGCCCCTGTACGGCGAACTGCCGGTCAGCGGATCAAAAAATTCGGCGCTGCCGGCTCTTGCCGCCTGCCTGCTCACCGAAGAGCCTGTCACGCTCCTTCGCATTCCCCAGGTCAAAGACATCGGCACCATGGAGTCTCTTCTCAGTCACACCGGTGCTGCGGTCAATAACCAGGACGGCTCCGTTACGGTCGAAGCGCGGCATCTTGATTGCCCGGAAGCGCCCTATGATGTTGTCAAAACAATGCGCGCTTCGAGCTTGGTGCTCGGCCCGCTGGTGGCCCGCACCGGTCGCGCTCGCGTTTCCATGCCCGGCGGCTGCGCTATCGGGGCCCGGCCCATCAATCTTCACGTCCAGGCTCTCGAACATCTGGGCGCTTGCATTGAACAGTCCCATGGCTACGTCGAAGCGACTGCTCCCGATGGTCTGCGCGGCGGCGAGATTCACTTCGACCGCATCACCGTAACGGGAACCGAAGACGTTCTTATGGCGGCCGTTCTCGCTCGCGGCGAAACCACCATCACCAATGCCGCCCGCGAACCGGAAGTGCAAGATCTCGCGGACCTCCTCACCAAGATGGGCGCGAAAATCGAGGGCGCCGGCTCGTCGGTCATCAAAATCACCGGCGTCGAACGCCTCAGCGGCGCCGAACACGCTATCATCCCCGACCGTATTGAAGCCGGAACCTTTCTACTCGCGGGCGCGATGAGCCAGGGCGAAGTGATGGTTTCGAACTGCACGCCCGAGCACGTCGCCGCCCTGACCGTTAAAATGCGCCAGGCCGGCGCCGACGTCGATGACGCCGGAGACGCTATCCGCGTCCGCTGCAACCGTCGTCCCCGGTCAGTTGACGTCACCACGGAAGAATATCCCGGCTTCGCCACCGACCTGCAGGCCCAATACCTGGCCTGGATGACCGTCGCCCAGGGCATCAGCTTCATCACCGAAACCATCTTTGAAAACCGTTTCATGCATGCTCCCGAACTGTCTCGCATGGGCGCCAATATACGCATCGAAGGCCGTCAAGCCATTGTCGCCGGCGAAGAGCGCCTCACCGGGGCCCAGGTGATCGCCTCTGACCTCCGTGCCAGCGCCTCGCTCGTTCTCGCCGCTCTCGTCGCCCAGGGTGAATCCACCATCCACCGCGTCTATCACATGGATCGCGGCTACGAGCGCATCGAGGAAAAACTCGCGGCTGTAGGCGGACGCATCCAGCGCATCCCGTAGGCTGATTCCATGAGCAGCACACCGCACAAAGAGCACAGCCCCGGCTTTCTCGCTCTCGTCGCCGACGCCAAAACACGCATTTGTGAAATCGACATCGAGGAGTACAAGCACATGCGTGAACAGGGCGAAGCCGGTCAGCTTGTCGACGTCCGCGAAGATCACGAATGGGAGGCGGCCCATGCCGCGGATGCCATGCATCTCAGCAAGGGAATCATCGAGCGCGACATCGAGGCCACCTTCCCGGACAAGAACACGAAGTTGATCCTCTACTGCGGCGGCGGATACCGTTCCGCCCTGGCAACCGACAATCTGACCAAGATGGGCTACACGAACGTAATCTCGCTCGATGGCGGGTGGCGCGCCATTGAAGTCTCCGGGCTCCCGCTCGTCACCGGGGACTCCGCTTCGCAATCCTCAACGAAGTGAAAGCTCGATTCACCAAGCCTCCGGCTAGGCGGCCAGCCAGCGCCGCAGCACGTCCGTTACGATTTCTGGTTGCTCCAGCGGCGTGAAATGCGCCGCGCCGTCAACCATCACTAGCCTCGAGCCTGGGATCTCTCTTGCAAGTTCCTCATTCGCATGAGGCGTAGTGCGGCGGTCCTCTCGACCGCCGATCACGACAGTGGGGCAGGAGATTTTGTGGAGATTGGGAAACGGAGTTGCCAACGCGAGCAGCGCCCGCATTTGCCGCAACCCGGCATCACGGCCAACACTGTGCGCCATGTCGAAAAAGGAACGCTTCAGTCCGGCATCTCCCAAGTTCGAAACGGCTACGTACGTCGGAAAGGCCTGTTCCAGGTACTCATCTAGTCCACGCGTCTCGATTACGTTCACTGCACGCTGAATGGCGGTTCCCACGGCTGGAGGCAGCCCTCCGCGCGTTGCACTCAAAAGCGCCAATCGCTCCACGCGCTCTCCCGCTACGGACATGATCTGAAGTGCCACTTGACTCCCCAGCGAGAAGCCGGCGAGCGCGAACCGGCCTGGGCTCCTTCGAAGAATATCGTCAGCCATTTCGGATATCGTGCTTTGTCGCGTGATATCGGCCACGACAATATCCGCCCGTGTCTGTAGTCCTGCAATTTGACTGCTCCATAGTCGGTCATCACAAAGGAGCCCGGGGATCAGTACGAGCATTTCTTGACCGGCAGCCCTTATTGGGAGCCGCGACTCCTCACGCTTTCCCGTTTTGACAACCCTCGAGAAACAGATCCACTCCGCGCGCCACCCAGGAGTTGATCTGCCGCTTCTCGCGCGAATCGATCAAGCCGAGCAGATTTCTCAGGTGGAAGTTGCCCATTAGAATGCCCATGAACTGAATCGCGAGCGCCTCGGAGTTGCCGGGTCGAAGCGCTCCTTGGTTCTGCCAGGCTTCGATGCTGCGTTTGAAAACCCGGGTTGCCGTTTCAGGGCCGGAAGCAAAGAACGCGGCTGCCAGTTCGGGAAATCGTTGTGCCTCGGCGATCACGGCCCGAAACATCGAACGGCCCTGCGGGTCGGAAATGATTCCGAGGAAAGCCCGCCCGAGCGCATTCAGACCTGCCTTCGGACCCAATGCCACCACATCCATGCTCTGAAATGGCGCGAGTTTCTCGCTGCACCTGCGTTTGACGATCGTGAAGAAAAGACCCTCTTTTCCGCCGTAATAGCTGTACAGCGTGGTTTTTGAACCGCCTACGCGCTCCAGGATGTCGTCCAGGGTAACCGCATCATACCCGCGCTCGAGGAAAAGACTCGTCGCGGCATCCAGAATGGCTACTTGCTTTTTTTCTGTCCTCGCATTCGATCTCACTAAGTCTGCCTTTGCGTTCAGTGAGGTTTTCTTCTCTCACTGGAACGAAGGCATCTTATCGAGTCGAGGCTGCCGATTCAAGCCCGCGTGAATGTTCCACCGCTTCGCTCAGACTCTTTATCGTGCTTGAGAGTGTCTGACGCGAGAATCGTCCCACCAGGGGCGCGACCATCCAGCGGACGGCCGCCGGTATATCACGGCTCAACACGATCGACTCCAACTCCACAGACAACCCGCCCGCTGTCTCGTGATATCGCACAATCGTAAACATTCTTTCGACATAGCCGTGCGAGGCGTCAAACAGTAATTCCGTCTCATTTGCGGTTGCCGGGTTCTGTAGTTCCACTAACCTCTCTGCCTGCGTAATGGTGTAGCCCGTCTCGTCGTCAAGGCGGAAATAATCCGTTCGAAAGTCACCGGCAAGTCCCGCTTTGACATGGAAACCCTTCTCGACGAACTTCAGACGGTATCGGAA
>JAFAUR010000309.1 GCA_019243205.1 Acidobacteriaceae bacterium
GAATCTATCGCTGGGTCGGAAAGTCGACGAATCGCGCATCGCAGCTCAGATTGGGCGATGATCCGGACGTGCCAGTAACATCTACATTATGCCCGGTAATCGTCAGATTGAAAGCGCCCGGACCGATTTTGACGTCCGAGTTCTTGGCATCGATTTTGATCGCTGCGGGATCGGTAAACACGACGTTATCGAATTGAATGCCAACGCGGTGAGCCGGATCGTAACCGTCAAGGGTCAGCTTCCCCGGCCCCTGAACGAGCACGTTGCGGAGCACGATGTCGCGAAAGACCGGGATCCGGCCGCTCTCTTTGCTCGCGTGCGCGCTATAGCTCGTATCCATGAAGATCGGATTCGGAGTGTTCCGGATGCACACATCTTCAAATACGACATCATGCACTAAGCCCCCGCGCGTGATGTTCGACTTGATGCGGAGCCCATTGTCGGCCTGATCGATGGTGAGATCGGACACGAGGATCGCACTCGCTCCGCCATCCGTCGTGCTTCCGATCGACATGCCATGACCGGAGTAGAAATGGTTGTGGACGATGCTCATGTTGGTGGTGGGAGCACCCTGCGGAGCTTTGATTGCAATCTGGTCATCACCGGTGTGAATGAACGAATGCGTGATCGTGACGTCTGTGGAGTTGCCTGGATCAATTCCGTCGGTGTTCCGCGCGCGCTCGGGAGACCAGATTTTCACTTTCCAGACCGTGAAACCGTGTCCGTTGTCGTAGCCCACGTGGAAATTGGGTGAGTTCAATAACGTAATCCGATATAGGACGAAGTTATTGCAATGGTTGAGGCGGATGAGGGTAGGGTTGTTTTGGCCGCCACCCTTGCGGGCTAGATCAGCCAAATTCCACCAGGTCATTTTCTGTCCGAGCATCACTTCTCCCCCGCGTCCATCGATGACGCCGTCCCCCATAACACCCGCGTCATCCACGCCTTCTCCGTTGATGAGCGCCTTACATCCGCGAGGGCCTCCTTGCGTGATCGTTCCGCAGACGCCGGACCGGGTGTCATAATCGCGCGGGTTTCTTGAGGCAAACAGGTAAGCGTCACGATCGACGACCAGCACGACTCCGCGCCGCAATTGCAGCGGCCCGGAGAGAAACGCATCCAGCCGCTCGGAAGCGCGCTTCAACACGACAGCGTGGCCGGGCGTGCACTCATCCAGCGCCTTCTGAATCCGGAGAGTATCGGGCTTGTTCTCATCGTCGGGATAGATGGAGAGTCCCATGCGGCCGATCTTCGCTTCTAAGGTGGCGCAGGCGGCTGGAATGGAAGGTTCTGCGATATGCCGTGAGTCCTGAGCGAAACCCGTGCTCGCGGCAACGGTTAGCAGAACTGCGAGCCTCAGCATCTCCGCAACCGATCCGTTCTCATGTCACTTTCAAGCGTTCGAACTTGCAATGTGGCGATCCTCTTGCGGTCGCGAAATGTTTGACAATGCCCGAGGTCAATACTTCCTGAGGCTCGCATCCGCACCTTACTCTGCACGACTTTGATCTCATTTCGTTGAGTTGTCAACCGGAAGTTCCTGAACAAGTTGTTTAAAGAATTTGAGATATTCGCAGGAATAAGGCCCGAACGCTTATGTATCCGCGAGACCGCGGTGTCTCCTCTGTTTCGCGGTTCCGGAACTGCCGTGCCATCGAGTGCAAACGCTCTAATCCAATTTCCCCAGGTGCTTGGGTTGGGTGTGGGGCCGGTGAAGTCGGCGTTGAGCACCGACGCTCTCTGATCATCACTCCGCGTTCCGCCGCGACGGGATCGATGCTATAGCATCAACCGCCCGCCTTTCTGCTGTATACTCGCCAGATACGATTCGCGCAATGAATTCGACAGACTCACAGGCGGGTTCGAAAACGGCAACAAGGGCGGGGCAACGTGTATTTCGAACGGTAGCTGTACTCATCGCGCTCTACACCGTGACGTTGGCCGGATTCTACATCGCGATGTGTCAGCCTCCAGAGAAGTTTTCTCGAGTGATGATGCATACAGGTCCGGCTCCCTTCCTGCTCTTCCCGTTCGAGAGTATGTGGAAGAGTGCACGTGCCGGCCATCTCCATCTCGGAGACCAGGCGCCGGATTTCACTCTGCCAGTGCTCGACCATTCTGCATCGGTCACGCTCTCGTCAATGCGTGGACTCCGGCCGGTAGTTCTCATCTTCGGAAGTTACACTTGACCGCCATTTCGCCGGGAGGTTCCCGCGCTCAACCGTTTGTATCAGCAATATAACGATCGGGTCGCTTTCTATTTGGTCTACATACAGGAGGCGCATCCGACCGATCTCTGGCAGATGGGAAGCAACGTCAGGGAAGGTGTTCTGTTTGCGAACCCCAAATCGGATACCGAGCGCGAGAACGTTGCCGGCTCCTGCGTTCGCAAACTCCACGTCCTCATACCAGCACTGATCGATTCCGTGCAAAACCACGTAGAGCAGGAATATACGGGCTGGCCGGATCGTATTTATCTGCTCGATTCCGCCGGGCGCATTCGGTTCAAGACTGAGCCCGGGCCATTTGGGTTCGACTCCGAGAAGCTCGCAGCAGCTCTGAAGACCGACCTGAAGGCTCCTCAGTTGACTGCCGGAACCGCTTCTCGGGATATAGAGCCTGTCGCCTCATCCGCGGCATTCACGGGCGCCCCCAGGTAGTCGCACACGATAACGGTAAGATCATCCTCCTGCGCAGCCGCCCATCCTTGAACGGAGGCGATAATGCGGTCAGCCGCTTCTTCATGCGAGCAATCCGAGGTAGTTCGTATTAAATGCGACAGCCGCTCGCAGCCAAACGGTTCATCTTTTGTATCCGCCGCCTCGACGATGCCGTCCGTGTAAAGAACCACCCGGTCCCCGGGCTCCAGCGTCCGTACTGTGCAGGTATACGTGGCCTTCGGAAAGAGTGCTAGCATCAACCCGTTCTCTTCAATCGAGATCACTTCCCTGCCCCGTAAAAGGAGCATCGGCGGATGCGCTGCCGCGGAATAGCGGAGTTCACCTCGCTCCGCATCGAGCTGAACATAGGCCGCGGTTACAAACTGGGTTTGCGTGTTCCCGCAGAGTGTGACGTTCATCGCGGCAAGCAGATCATGAGGTCTGTCCGCGGCCGCCCGCTGCGAAGATGCTGCAAGCTTCACCATCGATGCGATCAGTGCTGCCGGAACGCCGTGACCCGAGACATCTGCAATCAACAGCCCTAACCGCCTTTCGTCGACAAGCACGAAATCGTAGAAGTCTCCGGCTACAGAATTCATGGGCAAATAACGCGCTGCGCCCCGGAAACTCGCTGTCAGCGGGAATGCTCCTGGCAAAATCGAGCGTTGAATCCGCCTTGCCACATCCAGTTCTTTCTGAATTTCGGTCCATTGCTGGTCACGCTCGATCGCCCGCCGCACCGCTACATATCCAAGACAGCCCAGGAACACTGCAAAGCCGTAGGGCTCTACGCGCGTTTGCTTTCCCATTAGCCCCAACGCGTTATTCCACAATGCGAATGCAATGAAGATGAAAAGCCCGTTGCGGATCACCCTGAAGTCTTTCATGTTCCCAACGGGCCTCAACGATTGGAAGACCACCGCCAGCAAACCGGCAATCACAACGAAGTTGTTGACCTGATGAAGACGCGGAATGGGAGCGCCTAAGAAGGCAAGCAGTGCCAATACCATCATCACGCCACCAAACGGATAAGCCACCACATTCCCGAACCGCCCAAGAAAGCCCGCCGCGCGAAAGAAGAATAGGGCGGGAATGGCCACAATGAAATCGCTGAACGCCCTCAGTCTGTTAAAAAATTCCGACGGCGGCACCATCAGCGCCAAAAGACGCGATTGCATCCACAGCCTCGCGCCATAAAGGATCGCGAATACCGCCAGCCAAAACAGCAGGGCATCATATCGGCGTCTGATCAATAGAACTCCGAATGAGATCAAGCCGACGGTCGCAAACGCCGATCCCAAGAACAAGGCAATCTCATCGCGGTGAAATGTACGCAGGACCTCGGCAGCCGTAAGTTGCACTTCACATCAGAATACGCCGGAATCCGCCGGCGCCGTCTCGAATCAGCTGGCGAACTCCGGTAACAAAACTTAACGGCAAGGATTAAGCGTTATTCCTTTCCGATTCGTCTGCATTGGCATGAGAGCTTCGTATCGCAACATCGGTGAGACAGCCACCGATTCGCATAGACTGCTTCGATTGGACTACGCGAGCTTGTGTCGTCCCATCGC
>JAFAUR010000582.1 GCA_019243205.1 Acidobacteriaceae bacterium
GCATTCTCCTCCAGGATGAGCCGGACTGGATCACTAAGCCGTACGTGCTGTTTCATCACAAGAGCACAGGCTGTGCCGACCGAGGGATGTCCCGCAAAATCGAGCTCCACCCGAGGTGTAAAGATGCGCACCCGAAAGTTGTTTGCAGAATCGTTCTTCGGCAGGACGAAAGTCGTTTCGCCGAAATTGAATTCGCGAGCAATCTTTTGCATGCCCTCGGTCGAAATGCCGGCCGCGTCAGGCAGAATCGCCAGTTGATTACCGCCGAACGGTGTCGAACTGAAAACATCGACGATTTGAAATGCGTACTTCATGAGATCAACCTCCGTGTGTCACCTCAAGCCTTGACGACGAGGTCGATCTCGACGCAGGCCCCAAGTGGTAGCGCGGCGGCCGCGATCGTCGTGCGGGCAGGAAAGGGCTGACTGAAATGTTTTGCGTAGATGCCATTCATCGCGGCGAAATCACTCATGTTCGTGAGAAAGACACCGGCGCGCACAACATCGTCGAAACTCTTGCCGGCCGCCTTGAGAACCGCCGAGAGATTCTGGAAGACGCGCTCCGTCTCGGCCACAATGCCCCCCTCGACCACCTTGCCAGTGGCCGGGTCTTGGGCGACCTGTCCGCTGAAGAAGAGGAAACCATCGATTTTGACTGCCTGGGAAAATGGGCCGACCGGCGGCGCCAGTTCAGGCGAGGTAATTGCTGTTTTGCTCATAGCACCTCCTGTAGCTACTTCCGTAGCTGATCAATCTCCACAAACGCACGAATCCCATGTAGTATAGCTGGACAACCAACATTCAACAAGTTCATTATTTTCACAATAATGCTTCCCTTTCTGCATTATGCTGACGTATCTTGCGAAGAGTGAAATGTGCTTTAGGAGGCTTCTTTGCTCGATGATTTACGCGCCCTCGTGGAGTTTGCCCAGGCCGGGTTCATAGCCGGTGCAGCCCATCGTCTATACCGGACGCCATCCGCGATAACCCGGCAACTCCAAAGGCTGGAGGCTGCGTTGGGTGCCCGAGGCTGCCGTGGTCTCTTGGGAGTGAAGAACGGTCTGACCTAGAAAGAGTTGGTCATGTCTCCTGCAGTGCCTCTCGCTTTTGAAAGGCACTTTCGTTGTTGCGATGAGTCGACCGCTGCCGTTTCACGGCTCTTAGCTTGCCTACTTTACGGCAGATATTCCTTGGGCAGCGGCGCAGTGACCGACTCGGCCGAGTGACCAAGCCGCAAGTAAGGAGCACGAAGAATACTGCGCCCGCTTTCTTTTTTTGTTCATCTTAGATTTTCCTTTCATAGTATTGGGTTGCAAAGTCCGCTAATCCGGCTGTTTCAACTCTCGCGCAAGGCGACGATCGGGTTCACCCTGGCCGCGCGCCGCGCTGGAATATAGCTGGCCAGTAGCGCAACCACCATCAGAATGAGCGGCACGGCTAGAAACACCTCCGGATCAAGCGGTCGAACTCCGTACAGCAAACTGGAAATCAACGGGGCCATGATCCCCGACAAGAGCAGACCGACCACCACTCCAATGCCGGCCAGACCCGCACCCCGGCTCACAATCATTTTCACAATGGTCGAGGGCCTGGCTCCCAACGCCATACGCACTCCAATCTCATGCGACCGCTGACGTACCATGTAGGCCAGCAGACCGTAAATTCCCACTGACGCCAACAGAAGCGCCACGATTGCGAACACCCCCACTAACTCAGCGGAGAAACGGCGCGAGGCCAGAGAACCGTCAATAACCTCATTCATAGTACGTACGTTGAATATCGGCAGATCTGGATCGACTGCCTGCTGTATCTCACGGCGTATCTGAGGCTCCAGGCTGGTGGCGGACAAAGACGTCCGGACCGTCACGCTTAAAGGCAAAGTCCTGGTTCCTCGAAACTGGTAGATCGGTCGGTAGATGTGGGGAGCTCCGGATTGGTCGAGGCCACCACTCTTGATGTCCTTGATCACGCCAACCACGGTGCACCACGGCGGGTTGGCTGGGCCCCTAGTGCTCCTAATGCTCAAACGGCGCCCAATGGGATCGCGGTCCGGCCAGTAGGTACGAGCTGTGCTTTCATCGACGATTGCCACCGGCTGTTTGCCGGTATCATCGTCTTCCGTGAAGTAACGTCCGCGTACTAACGTAGCCTGTAACACCTTGAAATACTCAGGAGTCACACTGGTGACTTCAGAAATCAGACCTTTGCCAGATTCGTCCGGCCGGTCCTCAATATTGACGGGGCGTCGCCACGCCAAGTGGGTGACTGGTAAATCAGTGGTCATGGAAGCGAGATCAACTCCCTGGATGGCGCTCACGCGGCGCACAGCCTCTCGCACGAAAGAGTTGAAAACTTCGGGTTTGGCATAGCGATCCATATCAGGATTGTTGGGTACTGGAAGGTAGAGATTGGCAGCGACAATTCTCGAGGGATTGAACCCGGGATTTTCTTGCAGCAGTCCCCAAAATGTCCGCAACAGGAGACCCGCTCCCACCATCAGCACTACGGCCAGGGCAGATTCTGAGGCGATCAGCAGACCGCGTAACCGGTTGGTTTTGCCGCTCGTGCCCGAGCCTCGGCCTCCTTCCCGCATCGCCACGGCAATATCGGCCTTCGAAGATTGCAGGGCCGGAACCAACCCGAACCCCAGCCCGGCAACCAGGGAAACCAGCAAAGCGAAAGACAGCACCGTCCAGTCCACCTGCACCTCGGCCAGCCGGGGAATTCGGGCGGGCAAGAACTGCACAAAATGCAAAGCGGCAATTGCGGTCAGCACCCCGACCACGCCAGACACCAGAGACAGTATCATCGACTCGGTCAGCAACTGCCGAATCATGCGCGCACGGCTTGCCCCCAGCGCCAGCCGCACTGCCATCTCTCGTTGTCTCACGGAAGCCCGGGCCAAGAGCAGATTGGCGACGTTGACCGAAGCCAGTAGAATGATCAGCACTACCGCGCCCATCAGCACCAATAACATGGGCCGGACATTGCCGACGAGCGACTCCTGCAAGGGCTCTACCTCAATCGACCAGTCCGACCCCGCCGGATAGTCGGTGGCGTAGTCCGCCCGTAGCTGGGACGCGAACGCGTCCAACCTGGATTGCGCCTGCTCCAGGCTGATTCCAGGCTTCAAGAGTCCGATCGCTTCGGGCAAGATCCGCAGGCTGCGAACGGGTTTCGGGAAAGGATTGCCTCTGAATCCTGCTGTAACCCATACTTCGACATCCGTGGCAACCGTGCTGCCCGGATGGCGGAATCCGGGGGGGAGAACCCCGACAATGGTGTAGGGATCGTTGTCGAGTTGCATCTTTCGCCCCAGAACTCCCGGATCTCTGCCAAACCCTCTGTCCCACAAGCTGTCGCTGATCACGGCCGCTTCAGCGAAACCCTGCGCTTCGTCACCCGGCCCAAATACCCGTCCGATGTGCGCGGAAATGCCGAGCATGGAAAAATAGTTAGGACTCACCTCCAGCAGTTCGAGATGTTGCGGACGATCCCCGCCGGTCAAGTTTGTAGGGCCACCTTGGGTAACAGTCACCTGCTCAAAGACGCCCGCCCTTGTTCTGAGATCATCCAGTTCGGGAACGGAGAGTCCGATATCCCGCGCGCCCACTCCGCGATTGTTGGCGACGATCTTCACCAACCGGTCTGGGTGCGAAAAAGGAAGCGAACGCAACAAAACCGCATTCACGATGCTAAAAATCGCCGTGTTCGCGCCCACGCCCAAAGCCAGGGAAAGCACCGCTACCATGGTAAAACCGGGACTCTTCCAAAGCACCCGCAGGCTGTACCGCACGTCCTGAAATAATGTGGTCATCAAAAATCTCCTCCAGCAGGCTTACTTCTTGGCAGTGGCCGGCAACACACCGTTCAAGCGCAGATACATTGCGACTTGGGCGTAGTGGTCGGCCCAAGCACCGGCTAGAACTAGGCTGATCCAGGCTCGTTTTCCGAGTGCATCAGCTTGAGCCGGGTCTGAGCAGCGCCGGCTCGTTGCTCGTAGGTTTGCCACCTTACGGCAGATATTCCTTGGGCAACGGCGTAGTAGCCGACTCGGCCTGCACCATGATGCCCGTAACTCGCCAGCCGCCAGCTTCTTTAATCGCTTGAATGCTGTTGATGCCGCGCGCGACTTGCTTGCCATCGCTTTGCAGCGTGTAGCTGCTCCATAAGTGCGCGATGTTGCCGTAGCGCTCAATGCGAAACTTCAGCTGCTTTTCTTCCAACATGGCGTGGCCACGGGCTTTGACGCGGGCGATCCAATCGTCCAGGGTCTCGATCTTGTAGCTCGGCGCACCGTCCGCGGCGATTGAAAGGAACATCATGCGCGCTTCGGGTATTAACAGGGCCTTCATGCAGGCTCGATCCTTGTCCGCGGGCCCGGTGATTGCCGCATCAAGCGCGGCGGGAATGCCCTCGGGCTCTGAAGGCAACGCACAGCTGGCATTCGGCGCCGGCGCCATGGCACTTCCGGCGAGCGCGCCGGCCAGAATCGTCGCTAAAAATAGTGCCCGCAGCATTTGTAAAGAAAACGTTGACATTGAACATCGTCCTTTCCTGAGTGGAACTGATAAAGGTGGAATTTCATTGTTGGCAAGTTACATGTGCAATTGAACTGTCGTTGGAGCCCGTTCTCCATTGGCTTACATCTCTTTGCAGACATCGACCCACGTGGCGCCGGTGAGCTGGGCAAATCGAGTGAGCGAGATTCGGATAGCTGCGTGGGTCGAGCCCCCAGCGGTCACGACCTCCTCGAAACGCTTTAGCCCAATGTCGAAGAATTACGGGCAGTAAGGAACCGAGGCAGAGCGGCGTGATTGCGCCCACAGAATGACCTGTAATCTCAGAGGCCTCGGATCCCGGCATCATATGGCCTTTGCCGCCCAGTTCCTCCTTGACTTTGCGGTTGTCGAGCCTCGAGTCACCGCAGGTCACGACGATGATCGCGTCCTCACCGACGCGCAATGTCAGCGTCTTGGCCACCTGAGCGGGTAGGACTTTCCACTCGCGCGAAATGTATTCGGTCGTATGCGCCTCAGGCAGCTCGACGACCTCGAGCTCCGGCGCGTGCGCGGCCAGATACTGGCGCATGATTTCCGGCGTCATAGAAATTCTCCTGACATCGCCGGGCCCGCGTCCGAGGTCTCGATCCTATAGGTTGGCGCTCCGCCCGTCCCGAGTGAAACGAAGATCATGCGCGCTTCGGGTATTAACAGGGCCTCCATGCAGGCTCGACCCTTGTCCGCGGGCCCGGTGATTGCCGCATCAAGTGCGGCTGGAATGCCCTCGGGCTCTGAAGGCAACGCACAGCCGGCGTCCGGCACCAGCATACTTTCGGCGAGCGCTCCGGCCGGCGCTGCGGTCATCCCAAGTACCGCCAGGCCGGCGACACCTGCCATCACTCTACACACTGAT
Organism: Acidobacteriaceae bacterium; assembly: GCA_019243205.1. Lineage (GTDB taxonomy): Bacteria > Acidobacteriota > Terriglobia > Bryobacterales > Bryobacteraceae > Bog-105. The sequence continues at coordinate 5,415 of JAFAUR010000582.1, forward strand.
CTGTTCATACTGCCCCCACTCATAAAGCCAAGAGTGCGACCAAACCAAAAAGGCACAGAGGGCAACGTCAAGCTGCAGTAGCTATAACCCGCAACGCTTTAGCCGGCGACGTCCCTGAGCTCGCACGAAATGTTCGCGCGCGCTATGTGCACGTATGACAATTTCACTTAAAAATAATTTCACGAGTCACTTCAGTGCCCAGAACTTTTCTGATCTCATTCCGGTGCACTCTGGCTTGGTTCTGACAGTCGCTGTTACAGATTACTTTTTCGGTCACTGCTTCAAACGCGTCCGCTTGATCGCCGATGTCCCCGGCATAAGCCGCCATGTTTTTATAAGTAATCTCGAGATACACATTGGGCTGATCCGGTGATTTTGGAGAGGCCTGGAAGACCTTGTAACCGATGATCAGCCCGGCTTTCTTCAAGGCTTCCATGGTCGGCACCCATGTCGAAGTCACCCATGCCATGTACTCATCAAAATGCCCGTACTCAACGTGTATGTAGTCCACCTCAGTGACCGGGCCGTAGCTATACCCGCGCTCTTTTTGGGCACGTGCATCAAGCGAAAGTGAGGAAGCGGCGAGACACATGGATAAGATAATGGTCTTAATCATTTTCTCTCCACCTCTTGATATGTCCAGATTTCTGCAAAAACATGCATTTCCCAATACTCTGATGCTAGTCAGATAATTCGCCCTTCCAAACACGCCATACCCGGTTTTTCAAAGCCTGAGCGAAGGGCTCACACACCGTCGATCAAAACCGTAGTGATGGACCTGGTTATGGAGCGGGCGCGCTCCGCTTGTTTAGTTGCCGATCGAAGTACACATCCGCAGCATTGAACAACATCATCCAGGATGAGTAGCGCGCCATGTCATGAATCTCGTTCGGAATCATGATTACGTCATGGTCGATGTTGTGCGACCGCAAGCCTTCGATGAGTTCGGCTGCCTGCGAGGAGGGTACAACGCGATCGTCGTCCGCTTGCACAAGCAGCACGGGTGAGTGCCACTGGTCGATGGTCGCGATGGGGGAGGAATCCACCGCCCGGCGGTTCGCATCGCCTCCGTCGATTGGCTCGCCCAGCGAGGACAGGTACGTCGAGAAGTTGTGGATGCCCGAATAATCGACACCGGCCGCGAGTGCGTCTGAGGCGCGCGCGAGTCCGAGGGCCGTCATGAATCCCCCATAGCTTCCGCCCCAGATGCCTACTCTATGAGAGTCGACGTCCTGTCGGCCTCGCAGATAGGTGATGGCGCCGAGCAGGTCATTGAGCTCGCTGCCGCCGCCGGGTCCGAGGTTGTCGGCCTCTCTGTAGTCAAGGCCATAGCCGGTACCGCCGCGATAGTTGACTGACAGCACGATGTAGCCCTCGGCGACGAGGTACTGATTGAATGCGTATATCCAGCTATACGTACGCTTGGGATCGAACCCCAGCAGCATCTGTCTTTGAGGGCCGCCGTGGAAGAACAGAATCGCCGGGTGCGGCTTGGAGCTGGTCTCGCGTGGCAGGAACAGTTGCGCGTGCGTTTCCTGGCCATCCTTCGCCGTAAAGGTCACGGCCTGGGGCATGACGAGCTTGGAACTCGGGAAGGAGGACGGGATGGCTTCCGGAGCGAGCCGCCGCCACTGCCCCCCCGCACTCAACGCGACTGGATGCAGCGGCTGGTTGCCGTCGCTCTGCAATGCGAAAAGAGCTCCGTCGGCGCCGATCTGCGGAAAGTCTTCGATGGCGTGGCTCTGGTCGGTGCGCACCGGCGAACCATGCTCGACATCGATCGTCCAGATATGCAACCGGTCGGTGTCACCC
>JAFAUR010000716.1 GCA_019243205.1 Acidobacteriaceae bacterium
GTGATGTCGTGATAGTTGATGGTCGCGGTGAAGGGAGGAACCGGTATGTCATTTTCACGCGCTCGCATACGCATCGCGAGCTTGTCGCGGAAGTACCGCGTAGCGCTTTCACCGAGGCCTTGGATTCGGAGGTTCTCACGTAGAAACGATGCCTTCTCCAAATCGAAGTCGTCCAAAGGAACAATGCGGTCGACCCTCTCATTGCGGCAGAGATGAGCGACGGCCCGTAGCGTATGATCCATATTCCATTCGTGATCGACGTCGGGCATATAAAAAATGTCGTCCAGGTCCTCACGCGAAAAATTGGCGGTGTCTCGAATGCTCAACGAGGTAAGTAGGAAGACCCTGCACCCCTGTCGTTTCGCTTCCTTAAGAAAATCGTGGCCCTTTTCGAAGCTGGCGAGGCATAGCAAGGTGAGGGGGCGCGATGCGCTCACGGCATTAGGGTTGTCCATAGGCTGGATAAACCAAGATACTGTCTAATGGGAAAGCATTCTGCAACACTTCGATTGCAACTCCCCCGGGGTTCATGCAAACGATCAGATTAAAACATCTCGCTGCGATCAGGTGGTTCCACTGGATCAATTTCCCGCTGCTGGCGGCAATGATTTGGAGCGGTCTCCTGATCTACTGGGCTTTCCCAACCTACAGTCTGGGACCGATTCATTTCTTTCCGTCATGGGTGTATTCGACATTTCATATGGATCATCGTCTAGCCGATGGAATGGCCTTGCACTTCTTCTTCATGTGGCTGTTTGCAATCAACGGCTTACTTTATGTGCTGTATACCTGGGTTTCGGGTGAGTGGCGATATCTTCTTCCGCGAAAGCGGACAGCGCTTCGGGATGCGTGGCACGTTCTTCTCCACGATCTCCATTTGCGCAAAGCGGTGCCGGAGCAGGAGAAATACAACGCTGCGCAGCAGATTGCTTACACTGCAATCATTCTAATGGGTGCCGGATCTCTGATCACCGGGCTGGCGATCTACAAACCTGCGCAACTCAACTGGCTGACCGAGCTGTTGGGCGGGTATCAGGTGGCGCGCATGCTCCATTTCGATTTAACCGTTCTTTACGTTTTGTTTTTCCTGGTGCATGTTCAGCAGGTGCTTGCCGCGGGATGGAATAATTTCCGGAGCATGGTTTCCGGATGGGAGTCACGGGATGAGCGTGAAAAGCGACCGGCATCCTGAGAAAGAGCTTCCGCCCGAAGAGGCGCGCCGTGAAATGCAGGCTATGACCCGGCGAAGCTTTGCCATTGGCGGAGCGGCGGCCGTTGCCGGGATCGGATTGTATAAATGGGTGACAGGCTCGGCAGCAGAGGACGGCGTCCCATGGCCGCAGAGGCGCGTACTCGATTGGAACGCCAGGCTTTCGGGTGCTTACCTCAACGACCACCATCTGATGCCGACCTATTCTGTGGAACGCATCGGGGGCGTGAAACCAAACGGGGATATCGGGCTGGAGAGTCCGGTTGAAGGTGCGGAGAACTGGAAGGTTCACGTGAAGGCTGCCGGCGCGCGGCTTTCGCGAGATGTAAACATCTCGGAGATCAAGAGCCTGAAACACACGGAAATGATCACGCTCTTCTGCTGCATCGAAGGCTGGAGCGGTATTGCTCATTGGACCGGAGTTCGGTTTTCAGACTTTACGCGACACTTCCTTCCGTCCGCCATCGATCTGCCGAGGTACATCTATATGGCGACTACCGGTGAAGATTACTATGTGGGTCTGGATATGAAAAGCGCCATGCATCCGCAAACACTTCTTGCCTGGGAGCAGAACGGTAAACCGCTCGAGGCAGCGCACGGTGCACCGCTACGCCTAGTCATTCCCGTGAAGTACGGGATCAAGAACATCAAGCGTATCGGCGTAATTGAGTATACAGATACAAAGCCGCCCGACTACTGGGCGGAAGAAGGGTATGACTGGTTCGCGGGTCTTTAACTCATGCCGAATTCCAACCTTTACTGCGGAACCTCCGGATTTGCATACCCGAGCTGGAAGCCCGGCTTCTATCCTGAGAAGCTGCCAAGTAGCAAATTCCTCGCCTATTACGCCACACGCCTGAATGCCGTGGAAGTGAACTACACGTACCGGCGACTTGCTTCCGCTGCAACTTTTGAAAAGTGGATTCGCGAAACGCCGGACGGCTTTTTGTTCCTCCCTAAAGCGCACATGAAGATCACGCACTCGTTCAAGCTGGAGGGAGCCGAGGAGTTCACACGGGTGTTTCTCGAGAGCCTCGAACCTCTGCGCTCCGCTGGCCGTCTTGGGCCTATCTTGTTCCAACTTCCGCCCTCTCTAAAGCTCGACGCGTTACGCCTCAAGCGCTTCGTACAGCTACTTCCGAGGGGATTGCAGGCGTCATTTGAGTTTCGTAATCTGGGATGGTTCGATGAGCGTGTTTTTCAGGTCCTGCGGGATGCAAACGTAGCGCTCTGTATTGCAGAAAACGAAAACCTGGAAACGCCTCATGTCGTGACCGCTGATTTTGTTTATCTTCGATTGCGCAAACCGGAGTACACAGAATCAGAGTTGGGAAGCATCATCTACCGTGTCCAACAGTATCAATCCAACTGTTATCCGACTTTTGCAGTCTTCAAGCACGAAGAAACACCGGCCGGAGCGCTGTACGCAGAACGAGTGCTGAACGCCCAGCAAGTGAAAGAATCCGCTATCTAGCTTAAAGAAGTTTACTCCGCTGAGGCGAGTGCGGTCGCATTTGTGCCCCGGACTCATCTCTGCCGGTGCAAAATGGAGGCTAAGTTAAACGCAACCTGGAGGCGGTATGGCGGCGACAACAGCGAGGGACGTTCGTCTCGCGACCCCGACGCGCACAATCGAAAGAACGACGGCAGCAGGCGTTCCCTGGTACATCTGGTGCGCGGTCCTGGCGGTGACCTCGGTGATGATCGGCGGTCATTGGGATATTTCCTGGCACAGCTCCATCGGACGCGACACGTTCTGGACGCCAGCTCACATGGCGATCTATTTTTGCGGCGTGCTCGCGGGCATTGCTTTTGGGTATGTCATTCTCTCGACTACGTTTCAGCCAGATGCGCCGCTCGCGCCGGCTTCGGTCCATATCTGGGGGTTTCGGGCTCCGCTAGGCGCGTTCATCGCGTCGTGGGGCGGGATCGTGATGCTTACCTCCGCACCATTCGACAACTGGTGGCACGATGCGTACGGGCTGGATGTGAAGATCGTCAGCCCACCCCACGTGCTGCTCTTTATTGGAATTTATGGTGTGCTCCTGGGCACGCTCGTCCTTATCGCCGGTCAGATCAACCGAACGTCGGGACGTGACCGAACCACGCTGCGCTGGCTGTTTTTGTATGTCAGCGGGATGAACCTGGTGCTGACTATGGTCATCCTGATGGAATACACATCGCGAGTCTTCTTACATTCGACGCTGGCCTATATCCTGATGGCCACACTCACGCCGATCATGATGTGCGTCGCATCCAGAGTGACCCAATTCCGCTTCACAGCAACTGCGGTGACAGGCTGGTACACGTTCTTTCTCCTCGCACTGATTCAGATCCTGCCGTTGTTTCCCGCTGAGCCCAAGCTTGGACCGGTGTACCAGCATGTAACTCAGTTCATTCCGCCACAGTTTCCAATTCTGCTCCTTGTACCTGCCGTCGCCCTGGACCTCTTGTGGGCACGTACAAAGACCTGGAATGCATGGCTTCTGGCGGTTGTAAGCGCAACGCTTTTTGTATGCGTGCTGATAGCGGTCGAGTGGCCCTTTGCGGCGTTCCTGATGACGCCTGCTGCGCGCAATGAGTTCTTCGGAACGGGCTATGTGTACTATGGCTTACCGCCGCAATCTCACCTGGCTCAAGGCGAATTCTATCTGCCGGAGCGCGGCGCTGTCCTGTTCCGCGGACTGCTGACCGCCGTACTATTCTGCAGCTTGACCATGCGTTGGGGATTCTCGCGCGGAGCTTCGTTGCGAAATCTCCAGCGCTAGTTATGCGACGAAAATTTCTCTGCGCGAGCCTGCTTTCCCTTACCTGGGGAGTGGCTGTACTGGCTCACGTTGGCAGTCCAGACGTGTTCCTCGAAGGCAAGGCGGGACCGTATCAATTGTTCGCGACTGTGAGACCTCCGATGGTCATTCCGGGTGTGGCGGAGTTGGAGGTGCGGAGCGAGTCGCCTGGAGTGACTGAGATTCGGGCTGCTCCCATGCCCATTGCCGGAGCGGGAGCGAAATTTGCACCTGTGCCGGACAAGCTGGAACGCTCCCGTGAAGACCGGCAGTTCTTCACCGGGACGCTATGGATGATGGCGCCAGGATCTTGGCAGGTCCGAATTACGGCGAACGGCGATAAAGGAAGAGGTACCGTGGCGGTCCCGGTTCCGTCGGTGGCATTGGCGACCAAGAAAATGCGGCCCATGCTCGGCGGATTGTTGTCGATCATGGGACTTTTCATCGTGGCGGGAGTGGTGGCGATGGCCGGCGCAGCCGTGCGCGAAGGCAAAGTTGAGCCTGGTCGCCCCATTCCTGCAGAAAATAATCGCAAAGCGAAAGCCGCGATGGTCGTTGCCTTTTTCATCGTCGCGGGAGCAATTTGGATCGGCAATAAGTGGTGGAACGCGGAAGCGGCATCCTACGGGCAGCAGGTGTACAAGCCGCTTATCATGAAACCGGCACTCGATGCGCAGGGCGTTCTAACTTTGACTCTGAGTGACCCGGGATGGTTCTCTCCGAAGAATGCAGTGGACTACCGGCGCATGCTGTTCACGCGCACGACTGACGACCTGGTTCCTGATCACAATCACCTGATGCACTTGTATCTGATACGGCAGCCGGGCTTGGACTTCGTGTACCATCTTCATCCCGTGCAAACACGAACTGGAGTTTTCAGCCTGGCACTTCCGAAAATGGCCAGCGGTGAGTACCGTCTGTATGCGGACATTGTGCACGCAAGCGGATTTCCCGAAACGCTGGTCTCGCGCCTGGAGGTGCCAGAGGGCCTACCCGGTCGCAGTCTCGCAGGAGATGATGCTAGTGGATCATCGACTGCCTGGGACACGTCACCCGCCGGAGTAACTGATTTCAACCTACCGGACGGTTATGTCATGCATTGGATCCAGAACACGCAGGAGATTCATGCGCGAGTTCCGTACCTGTTCCGCTTCACTTTGGCGGATTCGGCGGGACGGCCGGCGCGCGATGTGCAGCTCTACATGGGGATGCTGGGACATGCTGCGTTCGTAAAAACCGACGGAACGGTGTTTGCCCACATTCACCCGAGCGGTTCGGTATCCATGGCGGCGATGGATTTAGCGCAGGCTCAGTCCGGAACTGCGGGTAGTGAAATGAAGGGCATGGATATGCCGGCCATGAATATGGAGACGATGAGCGCACCGAGTCGTGAGGGGCTGCCAAATGAGGTTAGTTTTCCATACGGGTTCCCGACTACAGGTCGATACCGCATCTTCGTTCAGATGAAGCACGGAGATAGTGTGGAGACCGGAGTCTTCGATGCAAACGTGACCTAGTTGGGTTCGCGGACAGGGATGACGCGATCCGGCATGGGCGGCTTCTTCCCGAGAAGATTGAAGACCGTTGATGCGAAATTGAGGCTGTCGTACGGTTCAGTGATTTGCTGCGCAGGAATACCGGGACCAGCCATCATCCAAACCGAGTGAGTGGAAATGCGGAAGAAGGATCCGTGATTCCCGCCCGGATTGAAATTCCGGACATTGAAGTTCCAGTGATCGGCCGCGAACACATCGAAATCCGGCTGCACCAGCTCACGCCTTCTTTTCTCGTATTCAAGCATTACTGGGTTACGCGGCCATGCCGAAAGGACTTGATCGCCAACGGGTGAGAGTTCTTCAACGATGCCAATCACCGCATTGGAATAGTGGCACAGGTGGATGGCTTCAAACCACTCGCGCTCCGAGTGCCAGGCCGAAAGCCATGCCGCGCGGTCTTCTCCGGGGGGCAAATGTAAATCAGGGTCCTCGAACAGATGTAAAGGCAAGCCCGGCTTCCAGGATGTACTGGCCAACCTCATAGTCTTGAAATCTGGCATCTCAATACATACAGGCCTCACCTGAATTCGTCCAAGGCCGTCCGTAAGGATCAGAAGCTGTTTGTCTTCGGATCCGTACAGCCAGTAGGCATTCACAGCATCCGGCGCGTCCCTGGGGACGAAGCCGACGAGACGCATAGCCATGAAATCCACCGGCTGCGACGAGAGCGCGGGCTGCGGATTATTGCGCACTCGCTGCGCAGAGAGGAGTGCCGGGTAATCGCAGTACCGAAACGATCGCTGTTCATCGAGCCGTCCATCGGGTCTTAGAACGAGACCGAATGCCGCCGGACCAACCACGTAGTGGCGGAGGTCCCAGGCGGTGTTGCTATCGCCCAGCATCATTTCCGGAACGAGTTCGGCGACTCTGCCGTGAAACGGCTTCCGCTCATCCGGTTCAAAACTGAGTAGAGCGCGGAGGTGCAAAAGGTAGTTCGAATAGGCAGCGTACTCGGTCTGCCAGTCCTCGTATTGAGTGCGCAAGCGAAGGATGTGTTTGTCCTCGCCCTGCTCCCATTGGGCATGCGTGAACCTGTCCGGTTCCGCAGCGAGTTGCTGCTTCCTTGCCTCGATCGCATTGTGGAGAGCGCTGAGTTCGTCTGTCATGGCCTGAAGCCGCTGGGTCCATATCGCCCGATGGCTCTCAATGATGTCGCGTAAGTACCAAGCTGCGGCTTTCCGAATACTGGGCGGAAGGTCCTGTTTCGCCAACTCTTGAAGCAGGATCTGGATCTTGTTCAGGTCACTGTTTCGCAAGTGAACGGCCGCGCGTTCGTTGCCATCGAGATCAAGCCAAGCGGTCGGGTAGTGGTCAGCCTCGTTCTTGAGATAGAAACTCGCGGTACTGGAAGTGATGACACGTTGCACGAGAGGATCGAGGCCACGGATTTTGTAATCGCTCAATTGAGGTCGATTGGTGAGAACGTGATGAGTCCCCCCCGCTTCGCTATTGAAGAAGTCCGGCAGGCTAAATGCCTGACTGTGAACGTCGGGAACGTTGTTCATCCCGTGATCGGAAACGGTGACAAACAATGTTTGGTGAGCCAGAGGGCTGGCTTCAATCGCTGTCCAGATCCGGCCCGCGAGCGCATCCGCGGCTTTCATCGCGCTAAGCAAGGCAGCGGGAGCATTGGAGGCGTGGGCATCGTGGTCGATTTCGCCCGTAAAAAAGTCGAGATACGCGATGTCCGGGTTTCCGATGTGCGCAAGCAATTCCGCCTCGGTTTGTTCGGCCAGAAGTCCCGAAAGTGAAGGAGAAGTGCCGGTTTCAATAGCCGCAAACAGGGTTTTGGATGATATTCGACGCGCAAGAGTGTTCCTGAGAGTCGTCCAGCGGACGCCCTCCTGGAACAGCTGGAAACTCTGAAACCTCTGATCGGAACGGAACGAGTCGACCAGGAGTGGTATCCCGGCGCGTGAGAGAACCGTCACACCCGGCATGTCAACTTCTTTCTTGCGCGCATAGCCGAGATAGAAAGGGAAGAAGTTGAGGTAGTCGTAGATCTGCCCGGTGAAGCGGTCGTATTCTACATTTCCGCGAATCACGGTGTGATGACCTGAATCGAGCATCGACCAGGAGGGCGCAGACAAGCTGATGCCCCGGGTGTAGAAGTTTTCAAATACGGTGCCGTTTTCAGCGAAGATGCGGGAAAACCAAGGCAGGCGCGATTTGCCGGTAGCGGGGTCAATTTCCTGCATGGTGTGATACAGGTGATCGGCCCCCAAGCCGTCAATTTCAAAGATGACGATTCGCTTGATCGGCTGGACTTGTCGGCTGTCAGGCGGTTTCGCCAGCACCATCACGCTCAGCAGAGAGATTAGCGGCGCGCAAACAAGAGGCCGCGTCCACCTCACTTGAAGGCGCTCACAGCGCGGGATGCATCCAATCCGGAACGAATCGTCAAGTCGGTCGTCATCTCACCCGCAGGCGCGGTCACGATCGGAGGCGGCGCCGACACGGGCGTGGTTTTTCGATTGTCTTGGGCGAGCTCGATCAATCCGGAAGTGCATTCACTCTGGATGCCGCTGTCGCGTGAGATTTGCTTGATGCGTTCGAGAGAAGAAGAGGCACGCGAGAGCATGGGGCGCGACGAGATCTCAGGCATCAGGCTGCGAAGTTCGGAAATCGATGCCTGAATTCGTGTACTTTCGTAGGCAACTTCAGGGGCCGTACCCGAACTGGCAACGCTTTCCAGGAAATTGATTTGTGCTTCAGCCCGGCGGTAACGATCCAACTCCGCCAGAGTGGTTTGTGGGCTGCTACGCCGGTGCGTATAGATACCCAGGCTGGCCGTATGCAAGCCGGCATTCATGAGATTACCTTTCGGTGACTCGCTATACCGGGCGAGTTCTGCCCGCCGGTCTTTCTCAAGGCGCTGTGTGAGTCTTCCGCCTTGCTCCGAGTTCGCCTGAAGGACCTCGTATCTGGTTTGCGCGACCTCGAAGTCGCGAGCAAGTGCTGCTCCCATTGGATTGATGGAAAGTGAGTTGACCCGAGCCTCCAGCTCTCTACGCAGTTCGCCGGGCAAATTGTGATCGAGCAGCAAGTCGGATCGAAAAGCGGCATAGCAATCGAGCCGGGCAGCCTGATCAGTCGCACTGCCATGCCGCGAAGCGATGAATTCATACAAATCGAGGCCGACGTAGTAGTACCAGTTTGTGAAATGAGAGATGCCGATGATTCCAGCCGCAATCTCGTTGATCGATCGTTGTGTCATCTCGTGACGCCGGACGTGGAGCTGGTCACGAAAATCGATGAGGAGAAGTGGCAATTTCGGGTAACTCAGGCTGTAGACACCAAGAGGGATCAGCTGCACCTGGCGTGTTCCTTTGGCATCGGGCGAAAGCATGCTCCCATACGAATCAACCGGACGGGTAACGGTGAGTCCGCGCCAGGTCCGGATGCGCGGATCAGCCCATGGGTCACGAATGTTCAAGATTTTCCAGACGGAGGCGCTGGACACACCTGCGGCAGGACGAGCGCTGTCATTCGGGAACCAAAGAACCCCATACTCGTCGGTTCCGGCGCCAATGTCCAGCGGTTCAAAATAAAGGCCTGTTCTTTCTGCACATTGCCGAAGCAGTTCCCAATTGCGGCTCCGAATCTTCTCATGTTCGAGCGCGGACTGCTCTCCGAAATGCGACAGATTCTTCGCAGTTACGAAACCGCCCAGCAACTGTTCCCGAAGTTCGAGACGTGCTATCAGCATTTGGAGTTGCGCACGCGTGGGGTCGTCATTATTAGACTGGGCGGCAGGCGCCTGCTGCAGAAAACGGATCGCTTCGCTGATATATAACCGCTCATTATCAATCTCATTCGAGCGGTAGGATCTAGAAACGGCTCGAACCGGCATAGCCATTGGATCGAGAGTGGTCCATTGGACCAGATCCCGTCCGATACTGGAGAGCACAGGGCGCTCCGGAGCCGAGAGATTCATTAGGGGGGATGTGTCGCGAGGACTCACCGAAGTTGACCCCTCACCGACTCTCCAATAAAAAAAGGGCACACCGGAAAGGATTTTTTGCCCGGCGTTCAGTCGCGCGAAGCTCAAAAGCCAGACGTACGTGAGTCGATCGTTAGCAGGATCGTTATCGCCAAGCGTATCGCGGAGTACCGAAATGACGGGCAGTCCTGGTTCTTTTCTGGAGGAACTTTCACAATCGCGACAGAAGAGAGTTAGCAGCTGGGCGCTGTCCCCCACTGGGGTCGCCTTCCAATAATAGAAAGACTCGCTCCTTTCCACCACAATAGCCGCGGGCGGCCTTGTCTTCGGAGCTTCAGCTGCTTGACATGTCAGCTGCACTAAGCCGATGAAGAAAGCGAGTTTGGCAGAGTTGGAGCTCATTCGAAAGTTGCAACGGCAGTAGTGCGTTAGCAATTTGACGCCCACTCTCTTGACGAAAGCTTTATGTATGGAGGCGCCGTGCGTGATAAGGTAAAGGAAAAATAGTGACATTTGATTCCGTACTCAATGTGATTTGGCTCGTCCTGGGCTTCATTGCCGTGGCGAGCACAATCCGTATTGCGTTCGGAATGCGCGGAAAACGTAAACAGCCGGTACCGTGGCTGCACGTTATCGTCGTTGGGCTCATTGTCATTGCTCTGTTCCCGTACGTTTCCGCCACCGATGATGTCGTTCAACTCGAGCACGCAGGCGGCAAAACAGGGCACGGACATACAAGTTCACAGACGCGCACCAACGAGAGTCTGATCCGACTTTATGAGACGATGGATGCCCCGCTTATTTCGCGGGTGTGCCGGCTGACATTAACCCTGGTCTTCGCGTGGATAGTTCTGGTTACGGCACTGCAGACGGTGGAACGGATTGCACCGTTCCACGCTGGACGTTCACCCCCAATTCCCTTCCCAGCCTGAAGTAGCAAACAGACTCTGAGTTTTGAGTTAGGAGGGCAGATGGAACGCCAGGTTTGGCGCTTGTCCATCGGTCTCCTGTTTGTGGCGGCTGCGAGCGCACAAAGCGGCAGTCCACCACGCGCACTCACGTGGCAGGAGACACAGGACAGGTTCAGGGCGAATAACCCAACGTTAGCCGCCGGAAAATTAAATATTGATGAAGCACGCGCGGACGAGATCACAGCCTATCTGCGTCCGAACCCAAATCTGAATCTTGGGTTAGACCAGATCACTCTTTTCACGACGAGTTACCTGCGGCCTCTGTGGCAAACGTATGCTTACGGGAGCATCGATTATCTGCACGAGCGCCGGCACAAACGCGAACTTCGGCTCGCGAGCGCTCGCGACGCGACAGCCATTGCGATCGCCACGCAGGATGACTTGGAACGCAACCTTATGTTCAATTTGCGTGATGCGTTCGACCGGGTTCTGTTGGCTAAGGCAGTGGTCGGAATCGCAAAAGAGAACATCGCCTATTACGACCGGCTGATCTCGATCAATCGCGACCGCTTCGGCGAAGGCGCGATCTCGAAAGTTGATTTTCAGCGGCTCGAACTCCAGCGCGTGCAGTTCGAATCGGACTTGCAAACGTCGTTGGTCAACTTGCGAACGGCCAAGATCGATCTGCTTCAGCTCCTGCGCGAGCGCACACCGGTGGACGACATTGATATTCGTGGAAGTTTTGAGTTCACGGAGCCGGTAACAGATCTGGAGGAGCTTCGGAAGATTGCTCTTGCGGCGCGGCCGGACTTGAGAGAGGCGCAGGAAACCCTTACCAAGGCCCAAACGGATCACAAACTGGCCGTAGCTAATGGTTCAACAGACCCGACCTTCGGGATCGACGGATCGCATCAGGCGCCTCCTATCGGCACATACATCGGATTCTCCGTAAGCATTCCCCTTCGCATATTCGATAAGAACCAGGGCGAGAAGCTGCGCACGCAACTGGATATCACGAGGACCCAAAAGCTGGAGGATGCTACGCAAATTGCGGCATTGCACGACGTAGATGCATCGTGGGCAACTCTCCAGAGCACGCTGGAGTTATTGAGGCCGTACAAAACCAAGTATCTTCGTGAGGCTTCGGATATTCGCGATACGGTGTCGTTCGCCTACCAGCGCGGCGCTGCATCGCTACTCGATTTCCTCGATGCGCAGCGAGAGTATCGCGATACCCAGCTGAACTATTTGAACCTGGTGGGTTCGTATTTTTCAGCAGCGAACCAGGTGAATTTTTCAGTAGGACGAGAGGTGATTCAGTGACTCGGCGACTGGCCGCGTTGGCGGTAGTAATCAGCGCGACCTCGGCTTTTTGGGGCTGCAGTTCCAAAGGAAAAGTGGACGAAAACGCAGCGGCTCCTCCCCCCGCACGGGTGACCGAAGAACCAGACCTCAGCCTCGTTAAGGTGGACAGGCCGGAGCGTTTCAAGCTCGTCAACGCCGTTCCCCAAGAGGATGTACCGCAAGTGCACGTAACGGGCGTTGTCACCGCGAGTGTAGACAGGTCCGTCCCTGTCGTTTCGCTTGCAAGTGGACGCGTGGTCGGTATCTTCGCGAAGTTAGGCGACGACGTCGTCAAGGGCCAACTTTTGCTCAAGGTGCTCAGCAACGACATTACGAATGCCTTCGCAACATACCGGCAGGCTGTTGCCGACGAGGAACTGGCAAACAAACAGTTCACCCGCGCGAAGACACTCTACGATCGCGGCGCGATTTCTTTGAATGATCTGCAGGTTGCGCAGGATACCGAACAAAAAGCCTTAGTGACGCGTGATTCTTCCGCGCAGGCGATTCGGACGTTGGGCGCGGATCCCGATCGCGAAGATGCGGTTGTGAACGTGTATGCGCCCGTCACCGGAACCATTGTCGAGCAGAACACTACGCAAGCAGCAAGTGTACATACTCCTGACAATCAGCAGAACCTCTTCACGATTGCGGATCTCTCAGAGGTCTGGGTTCTTTGCGACGTCTATGAAAACGATCTTCCCGCTGTCCGGCTTGGCGATATGGCCGATATTGAATTGAATGCGTATCCCGGACACATCTTTCACGGAAGGATAAGCAACATCGGTAAAATCCTCGATCCGAACCTGAGGACGGCGAAGGTTCGCATCGTTCTTCAAAATCCGGGAACTATGCGGCAGGGCATGTTCGTGACCGCTACTTTCTATGGCTTACATGGCCGGACGTACGCTGCCGTTCCGACAGGCGCAGTGCTGCACCTGCACGACCGAGATTGGGTCTTTGTTCCGGAAACAGGCGGCGCTTTCCGGCGCACGGAGGTGATGGGCGGCAAAATTGCGGACGGAAAGCAACTCGTGTTGTCCGGAATCTCGCCAGGACAACAGGTGGTTAGCGACGCGCTGGCACTCTCGGCTGAAAGCGAACAGTAGGGGCAGCATCAATGATTCGCATTCTCGTCGATTTTGCTTTACGTAATCGACTCCTGGTTGTTGCTGTGACGCTGGTTTTGCTGATCTGGGGCGGCATTTCATTTCATAACCTGCCTGTCGAGGCTTATCCCGACGTCGCCAACAACTACGTGCAGATCATCACTCAATGGCCCGGACGCGCGGCCGAAGAGGTGGAACAGCAGGTAACCATCCCGATTGAAGTCGCCATGAACGGCATCCCGCACCTGGCGCATCTGCGATCCATCTCGATATTCGGGTTATCGAGCGTGATGATGATTTTCGATGACGAATCCGTGAACGACTGGAATCGTCAGAAGGCGCTTGAGCGGCTGTCGACGGTTTCGTTGCCCAGCGGTTTGCAGCCCGTCATGGGCACCGATTACAGCCCCGTGGGCCAGATCTATTGGTACACGCTGAAGAGCACGAATCCTGAGTACGACCTCATGGAGTTGAAGTCACTTGAGGACTGGGTTCTCGAGAAACAATTCAAATCTGTCTCGAACGTTGTCGACGTCTCCAGCTTCGGCGGGCCCACGCGCGAATATCAGGTTCGCATCGACCCCGACAAACTAATCGACTTCGGCTTGAGCATCAGCCAGGTAGAACAGCAACTGGCGAATAACAACAGCAACTCCGGCGGAAGTTTCATCCAGGAAGGTAAACAACAAGTCAATATTCGCGAGGTCGGGTTAGTCAACACTTCCAGAGACATCGGCAACATCGTACTGCAAGCTCAGCACGGCACTCCGATTCGCGTCAGAGATATCGCTACCGCGGCGCAAGGGCCGAAGATACGGTTGGGTCAGATTGGCAAAGCGATTCGCCGCCAGGACGGACGAATTCTAGATAGTCCTGACGTGGTGGAAGGCATTGTCCTGCTACGAAAGGGAGCGGAGTCTGATTCTACCCTCGATGCGATTCACGAGAAAGTACAGGAACTGAACGCGCACATCCTGCCGCATGGAGTGAAGGTGGTCCCTTTTCTGGACCGCAGCGACCTGGTTCACTACACAACGCATACTGTTCTCCACAACCTGACCGAGGGAATCATACTCGTCTCGATCATCCTGTTCATTTTCCTCGGCAATTTCCGTGGAGCTTTGATCGTCGCTCTGACTATTCCGTTTTCTTTGCTTTTCGCATCCATCTGCCTGGATTTGAGCCATGTCCCGGCGAATCTGCTCTCCCTCGGAGCGTTAGATTTCGGGATGGTCGTTGACGGAGCGGTGGTCATGGTGGAAAACATCGTTCGCCATATGGGTCACCAGCGTCGCGAAATGACCCCGTTGCAAATGATCCGTGAAGCTGCGCACGAGGTGCAGCGTCCGGTGTTTTACGCGATCGCCATCATCATCACTGCCTACCTGCCAATTTTCACGTTAGAGCAGGTAGAAGGCCGCCTGTTTCGCCCGATGGCGTTGACAGTAGCCTTCGCTCTCTTAGGCGCGCTGCTTTTCTCGATCCTGATCGCGCCCGTGCTCTCGAGCGCCCTGTTCAGAACGAACTTGCGCGAGTGGCAGAATCCCTTCCTCCTGTTTTTGATTCGCAACTATCGGAAAGCTCTGCACTACACAATCCACAAGCGTGTTTTGGTGCTGCTGCCCGTAACGGTCTTGTTCCTCTTTTCGATGTGGCTTTTCATTGGTGGAAAGATCGGTTCGGAATTTCTGCCGCACCTGGATGAGGGAGCAATCTGGGCTCGTGGTACGTTGGCTCCCAGCACAGGCCCGTCGGAAGGTGCGGACCTGATGCTACGGGCCCGACGCGTTTTTGCTTCTTTTCCGGAAGTGACCCAGGTGGTTTCACAAGTCGGGCGGCCGGATGACGGAACAGATACAACAGGATTCTTCAACACCGAGTATTTCGTCGACCTGAAGCCAAAAGATAAATGGCGTCCTGTTTTTCACGAAGACAAGGACGCGTTGATTGCGGCTATGGACCGCGAGGTGTCTAAGTTTCCAGGCGTTCTTTGGAATTTCTCACAACCGATATCCGACAACGTGGAAGAGGCAGTAAGCGGGGTGAAGGGTGAGCTCGCGGTCAAAATCTACGGTTCCGATCTCAAAACGCTCGAAGACAAAGGGAACCAGATCGTGAGCACGATGAGCAGGATTCCCGGTATTGAGGATCTTGGAATGTTCCGGGTGCTGGGTCAACCTAATCTGAACTTTGTTGTGGACCGCGAGAAAGTGGCCCGTTACCAGCTGAATGTTGCCGACGTCCAGGACGCAATCGAAACGGCGGTCGGTGGCAAGACTGTGAGCGAGGTTCTGCGAGGAGAGCAGGTCTACGATTTGGTTGCGCGCTACAAGCCGCAGTTCAGAGAAACGCAAAGCGCGATCTCCGGCATTCGACTGCTTGCGCCGAGCGGCGAGCGTGTCTCGCTTTCCCAGCTGTGCCAGATAAACATGAGAGATGGCGCCTCTGAGATCTACCGGGAAGCGAATATGCGCTATGTCGCAATCAAGTACAGCGTGCGCGGCAGAGATCTCGGAAGCACGGTGGAGGAGGCGATCTCCAAAGTGGGACGCCAAGTAAAGCTTCCTGAGGGCTATCGAATCGATTGGGCGGGCGAATATGCGAGCGAGCAGCGTGCCAATAAACGGTTGGCATTGATCGTTCCTGTCACGATTGCACTGATCTTTGTGTTGCTGTACTCGATGTTTGGTTCTTTCAAATGGGCATCTCTTGTCATGGTGACGGTCGTGCTGGCGCCGATCGGCGGGTTTCTGGCCCTCTACTTTACTGGAACGCACTTCAGTGTGTCGTCGGGGATAGGAATGCTTGCGCTGTTCGGCGTCTCCGTGCAAACCGGAGTGATCATGATCGAGTACATCAATCAGCTTCGGGTGCGGGGGCACACGGTCGAGGACGCCGCAGTTGAAGGCGCGGTGCTGCGGCTCCGTCCCATCATGATGACCATGCTGGTAGCTACTCTCGGCCTGCTCCCCGCGGCTCTATCGAGGGGCATCGGTTCCGATTCGCAGCGTCCTTTCGCGATTGTGATTGTAGGTGGTCTGAGCGCAACGCTGGTGATGAGTGTCTTTGTTTTACCGACGCTCTACGTTTGGATTTCGCGACCGACAGATCATCTACCGCCGGCCGACTCAGGTTTCGAAGAAGACTGATTTTCGTCAGCTGATCCGGGCGAGGACTTCGCGGAGAGTGGTCCTGTTGGAGTCAGTAGTGTTCGCAACAATGTTGGGACCGGCTGCGAAAGCCAGCGGGTGCCCTTCGAACCAGACCAGGAACCCGGACTGGTCCGCACCCGACAGACGAGCTTGATTTATCCACGTGTAGTAGGCGGCCATATCGGCATCGATCAGGGACCCCTGCGGATCCAGGGAAGAGCTGTCGGAAAAGCTGACGGGGGCTAGAAGCGATTCACGCTGGCGCGGTGCGAAGCGGACCAGTAATGTAACCGGCTGTGCCCGCCGCAACGATTCTCGGGCCGCCCATTGAGCAAATGTTGTGCTGAAGATCTGCGTTCCCGATCCTTCGGTCAAGAGACTCAACTGAAAACGGCTGAGGATGCCTTGCGTGCCGTTGTCGGGTAACCCTACTTCGGAGGGACGCATAGCAGCGAGCTCTGTCCGCAGGGCCTCGGGTCCTCTGCCTGTCTGTAGGGTCGTAACCATCTTCCGCAGAAGACTAGCTCGAACGGAGTCGAGACCGCGGTAAGAGATAGAAACCACATTTTCGTCGATGGTTTCGGACGTGCCACCTTCGATGTACCAGTGCCCGAATCGCACGGGGCTCGTTTTCGCCCTGGTCTCGACGAAATCGAAAAGAGTCGCCAAGCCCCCATCTGCCGCCACGTTCGTGAACTGTACTCCGTGAGCGCGGAGCTTCCGGAAAACCGGGTAAGTGTTATTCGTGACGCCTTTCCCGATTACCACCAAGGTTACGCGGGGAATCGGGAGCGTCCGTTGGACTTTAGCAACATTCAAACGATGCACGTAATCGATGGAAGCTTGACGGAAAGCGTCCATCTGATGTGTTGCCCAAAGATGTGCGCTGAGCTTCTCAGAAAATTGTTCAGGCTTGTTAATCCAGTCGAACTGTTCCAGGTCAGGTGACAACCTTAAAGCGGAGAAGGGCTGCATCTCACGGCCAAACTCGGCCGGGGTGAGTTTTGCGAGGTATTGAAATTGCTGATCTAAATCGTCTCGTTCTGCCGGAAATCGCCAGTCATAGGCGATTACCTCACGCAGAACCAGTGGAAGCACGCCTAGCGGAAGGGGGCGAAGCAGCTGGATGTTTCGAACCGCCAAGGCTTGGGCTTCGGGTGGATATTGCCGGAAATCTTCGGCCTTCAGGTCTACCGGGAGCATACAATCACACCAGCTCCGTAAGCGCTTTTCCCTTGCAGAATTTGGGGTCGAATCCGAGCACAGAACCGATCGTCGGCACCAGGTCTATCGACTCTACCGGCCGATCTACGACCATGTTCTCCCGAGCTCCTGCGCCCAGCGCGATCATCCAAGTCGTGCGCGAGAGTGCGTCTCCGGTCCGGTGATGCTGGAAGCCGTTGCCGCCGGGATCGGTGTCGGAATCCCGTCCGAAATCCGGCAAGATGAACATCGTCGTCTTGCCTGCATACTCCGGTTCGTTCTCGATGGTTTTCCAAAGCTCCGCACACAGGCGGTCTGATCT
>JAFAUR010000825.1 GCA_019243205.1 Acidobacteriaceae bacterium
AGGACGGTACGGGAGGAATCAGCCCCGGCTAACTACGTGCCAGCAGCCGCGGTAATACGTAGGGGGCGAGCGTTGTCCGGAGTTACTGGGCGTAAAGGGCACGTAGGCGGTCAGCTTGGTTTGGGGTGACAGCGTTGGGCTTAACTCAGCGAGGACCTCAAAGACGGGTTGACTTGAGCACCAGAGAGGGACACAGAATTCCGGGTGGAGTGGTGAAATGCGTAGATATCCGGAGGAATACCGCAGGCGAAGGCAGTGTCCTGGGTGGTGGCTGACGCTGAGGTGCGAAAGCGAGGGGAGCGAACGGGATTAGATACCCCGGTAGTCCTCGCTGTAAACGATGACCACCAGGTGTGCGGGGTATCGACCCCCTGCGTGCCGGCGTTCACGCATTCAGTGGTCCGCCTGGGGAGTACGGTCGCAAGATTAAAACTCAAAGGAATTGACGGGGACCCGCACAAGCAGCGGAGCGTGTGGTTTAATTCGAAGCAACGCGTAGAACCTTACCAGGGCTTGACATGCCGCTGCACCTCTGGGAGACCAGAGTCCCTTCGGGGCGGCGGCACAGGTGCTGCATGGCTGTCGTCAGCTCGTGCCGTGAGGTGTTGGGTTAAGTCCCGCAACGAGCGCAACCCCTGTCGTCGGTTATAGTGTCCGAGGAGACTGCCACGATGAACGTGGAGGAAGGTGGGGATGACGTCAAGTCAGCACGGCCCTTACGTCCTGGGCGACACACACGCTACAATGGCTGGGACAATAGGTTGCCACCCAGCGATGGGCAGCCAATCCCTAAACCCAGTCTCAGTTCGGATGGCAGGCTGCAACTCGCCTGCCTGAAGGCGGAGTTGCTAGTAACCGTGGGTCAGCACACCACGGTGAATACGTTCCCGGGTCTTGTACACACCGCCCGTCACACCACGAAAGTCGGCTACACCTGAAGCCGCTGGGCTAACCCCTTGGGAGGCAGGCGTCGAGGGTGGGGTCGGTGATTGGGGTGAAGTCGTAACAAGGTAGCCGTACCGGAAGGTGCGGCTGGATCACCTCCTTTCTAGGGAGACAGCTTGCCGCAAGGCAGCTCATCCCAGGTCGATTGGCAGGAACACCGGGCGTGAAGCGTCGCGCGCAAGCGTGTCGGTGAAGCAGGAGCTGAGCTGGTTTCCACTCTTCAGTTGTGGGGGTTGCCCCATGTGCACCTTTCCAATCGAAGAAGAAGCACTTCAATTTTGCCGAGAGCAAGAGTTGAAGCAGAGGATCACCATCAACGAGACAAACCGACTGATAACACATACACATACATCACCTCTCTACCCCAAAGCGCTCCCACAAGGAGTCAGCATGGGGTGAAGAGCAAGATACACACCAAGAGGTAAGCACACATCACACGCAAGCAGCCAGGAGCAAGGAAGCCAAGCAGACAAGCTCTTGAGAGCACGCGGTGGATGCCTAGGCGCACCAGGCCGATGAAGGACGCGGAGACCGGCGAAACGTTCAGGGGGAGCTGCATGCAAGCGCTGAGCCCTGAGACTCCCAATGGGGCAACCCCTCCAGAGTGATGTCTGGAGACCCCGTGCCGAACACATAGGCACGGCGGAGGCAAGTAGGCCAACTGAAACATCTCAGTAGCCTGACGACAAGCAATCAAACGAGATTCCCCTAGTAGTGGCGAGCGAACGGGGAAGTGCCCAAACCGTCCTGACTCTTTTGGGTCAGGGCGGGGTTGTAGGACCAGCAGCACGGTGACACGACAAGAGGCGAAGGTGCTGGAACGCACCGCCAGAGCGGGTGAGAGCCCCGTAGCCCGACAAGTGCGTGTCGCCCGACTGGACTCCTGAGTACCACGAACCCCGGTGAGTTTGTGGGAAGCTGGGGGGACCACCCTCCAAGGCAGCATACCTGGGGCGACCGATAGTGAACCAGTACCGTGAGGGAAAGGTGAAAAGCACCCCGCAAGGGGGATGAAAGAGACCCTGAAACCGCGTGCTTACCAGCAGTCAGAGGCCACTGTGGTACGAACCACTCAGGGCTAATGGCGTGCCTTTTGTAGAATGATCCGGCGAGTGCATCGGCGTTGCCTGGTTAACCTGCGCTAAAGCAGGGCAGCCCAAGGGAAACCGAGTCTGAAATAGGCGTCTAGGGAGTAGCGCCGATGCGACCCGAAACCACGTGAGCTATCCATGGGCAGAGTGAAGCGGATGTGACAATCCGTCGAGGCTCGAACTCACTTG
>JAFAUR010000853.1 GCA_019243205.1 Acidobacteriaceae bacterium
GTCGCCCTTTATGTCGGTAGCATGTGAATTGTCCGGGTCAATTAGCAAGTAAAATGTCCGCTTGCTGGTGGTTAGGAAAAGCTGTGAGCTGTGGAAGGCAGCGAAGAGCAGATCCCGACCGCCGAGATGGCGCGGATGATGAAGGCAACATCGATCTGAGCTACACCTGGGTGAAGACGGCGCTGCAAACGGCGGGACTGGTGAAGCGTTGGAAAAAGCCAGGATCACACCGCAAGCGCCGACCACGCCGCCCCCTGCCAGGCATGATGTTGCACATCGATGGTAATGAGGACGCTGGTCCGGGGATGAGCGTTATTACGAGCTGATGGTGATGCTGGACGATGCCACCAGCGAGATCTATTACGCGCACTTGGTGGAGGCCGAATCGATACGCACCGTCATGGCAGCATTGCCTGAAGTCATCGAGACGCGCGGCCTGTTCTGTTCGTTGTACAGCGACCGTGCAGGCCTCTTCGTTACATCGAAGCACGGCGAGCGTGTGGAAACGAGCCGTCTGACACAAGTAGGCCGGGCGTTACAAGAGCTCGGAGTCAAGATGATCGCGGCTTATTCACCGCAGGCGCGGGGACGCCCGGAGCGCAATTTCGGCACGTGGCAAGGGCGCCTGCCACAGGAACTGAGGCTACGCGGCATCCAGGACCTGGCCCAAGCCAACGAGTTCCTGCGCCAGGAATACGTGGCCGAATTTAATAGCCGCTTCACGGTAACCGCTGCACAGAAGGGCAGCGCGTTTGTGCGTGCCCGGCGCAAGGACCTGGACTGGATCTTTAGCGTGCAACACGAACGAATCGTTAACAACGACAACACGCTGAGCCTGGAGAACTCCGATCAAGTTTCACTTCATCGTGGTCGACCACGGCACGAAACTTTCCTTAGTGCTGGATGGAGGTGCAGCCGCTGAGGTCGCTGAAAAAGTACACTAAGCATCCTCCCGGCTCGCTGGTTGAAAGAACCGCACTTAGGAGCGCAGCCTGACAGAAATCATGTCTCGTCATCGGCCACGCGGAGAGTGCGCACCGAAACAACATAGGTCTGCCCTGGTCGGGAAGGGTCACGTAATCCGGCCGGGCTGCAGACCTGTCCCCAGATCTATACTTGGCCGTTTTGCGCGATTATCGCCGGAGATGTTAGCACTTTCCGTGTTGCGCGTGATGCGACAGCTTGGTGGGCACGCGCTGCTGTTCGTACTCAACAGAGCGGAGACGACGAGATGGCGGGCGAAGCGCCCACGATGCAAGCGCAACGGCGGTCATTAGGATCGGGTATGCCATCGTACTCGCGCTAATCAAACCGGAAGCGAATAACGAGGCGACAGCGCCCGTCAAATCAAAAAACGCACCTGCGTAGGCCCACTCCTTCAGCCGGGGAAACTTGGGAACGGCCAATGCCACGGCGCCGAGCAGTTTCCAGGTGCCCAGGATAGCCAGAAAATAAATCGGATAGCCCAGGCGTTCAATCAGCCCTCGAACCTGGGCGACTCGCAGCAAATCCCATGCGCCTCCCATGGCAAGTTCGAAGACGACCAGAGCAGTCGTGACCCAGTAAGCAATGAGTCTGGGGCGTGAGTTGAACCCGGAACTGGCGATCGTAGTCATAGCGTCGATCTGCCAAATCGCGATGGGCTGAGCTTGGCTTCCAAACATTATATTGGCCAAGCGCGAAGTTGCGGAATGTCTGGATTCCCGCTGGTGTCAGCACGTGCTTCCAGTCAATTCCCGAGCCGTCGGCAACCCGGAAGTAAACGCCGTCCACCTATAGATCCGCCCTAGTCAGGATTTGTTTACAAATCGAGACGCTAGTTTCCGAATTTGTGCAAGGATGACGGGCAATCCGGAAACTGACTGCATCGGGACTTCCCGGTAGTAATCCAGCAGGTGCATTGCCTTGGGAACCGTCAGGCCGACACAATCGCACGGATCTCCCGAGCCGCCGTTGCATTCGCACGCCGTCTATTCCTCGGCGCTCCCTTCAACGTGTCGTGAAGGCGCCGCGCAAAGGGGCGGGTTTGGATTGGTTGTAAGTTATTGACGAGTTTGAGTCACGGGGTTTTGTTTGTTACTGGGATTTGAGACGCGGTTGCACACTCCGATATCGTGACTAACCCGCGATTTAGCGTAACGACCGTCTGCTGAGGGAGGTATTAGGTAACTGGCGCCGCTGACAAGAGTCCATTGAACTATGAGT
The DNA here is from genome assembly GCA_019243205.1 of Acidobacteriaceae bacterium. Lineage (GTDB taxonomy): Bacteria > Acidobacteriota > Terriglobia > Bryobacterales > Bryobacteraceae > Bog-105. Next base: position 2,206 of record JAFAUR010000853.1, read on the forward strand.
ATACGGCGCGGTCTTTTTGTCCTTGCATCCTTTATTGTGCTTCCTCTGTTGGCCTCGGCGGATGTAATACAGTCAACCGTCATTCTGCCGCCTGTGGGAGGCGTATACGACACGGCCGGTAGCTGCGTCTCGACGAGCTGTTCGGTAGATTCTCTCATCGGCGGGTTTGCGCTCCTTTCATCTCAGGAGGTGAGCGGCAACCAGGTGGAAGTGGTGAGCGCGGTCTATCAGTCGCATGTCTACACGAATAACGGCGGGAGTCCAGGTAATTTCCTGGGTGTGATCTCGCTTCCGGGAACGCTGAACGTCACATATGTTGGCCGCGACCCTTCGGTAAATCCTTTGGGATCGTTCGCGACCGTACTTACGTCCTTCGATTTCTCCGGGATCTTCAACGGCAGTACCGTGGAGCTGAAGCAGAATCCGAACGCCGCGACTGCCGGAACTACAACGATTAATGAAATTCCCGGCTCCAACCCGGTTCTCTACGACGTTAGCGGCACAATTCTGATCAATGGAGAACTCAGTCTCAATGGCGGCAATTTCGTGCCTGGCCCGCCGGTCACCGGTACTCTTGCGGCCGTCCCTGAGCCGGCCACCGGCGTTTCGATGCTATTTCTTGCGGCGCTTGTTCCGGTAGCGTTTGCGGTTCGGCGGATCCTGTTGTAGAGGCTTTTGCGGATTGGCCTGCTGGGTCTGACTTGCGCTATTCGGACGTTATTCGAATCGTGCGGGAAGGATGCCGCTACACGGAGCGTCCGGTCCCACTTGACGAACCGTATAGTTGAGACCGGAATGGACTATCGGGCGATCATCACAATCGAACCCGACAAGATGGGCGGCAAACGCTGCATTCGAGTTCTTCGAATCGCCGTCTATGATGTGCTTGATTGTCTCGCGTCGGATATGTCAGAAGCAGAGATGCTTGCGGATTTCCCGATCTGAATCGCGGCAATCTGCGCGCATGCCTCGCCTTTACGGCTGACCGGGAGCGGCATCTTATCTCAGTACCCGCGTGAAGCTTCTGCATATGCGAAAT
>JAFAUR010000857.1 GCA_019243205.1 Acidobacteriaceae bacterium
CGGGCGGAAATCGCATGTAACGTGCGCGCAATCACTTCCTTGCCTGTCCCGGGCTCACCGGTAATGAGGACGTTTGCGTCTGAAGGACCGACTCTTGCAATCAGGTCCAAAACCGGCCTCATCGCGGGAGATTCGGCGATCATCGTCGGCAGATTCTCTCCGCGCAGAATCTGATTCTCCGCTTCCAGCCGCTGACCGTGACGCAGCGCTTCACTCAACTCGAGTTGCGTGCGCACAATGGTCGAGAGCCGCGCATTCTCCCATGGCTTCTGGATGAAGTCGCGAGCGCCACGGCGCATCGCTTCGACGGCAAGATCAACACTGCCCCACGCCGTCATCACGATGACGGGCAAAGTCGAATCGGCAGCCTGGATCTGCGCCAGGAGATCCAGCCCTTCCTGTCCCGAAGTGGTGTCGCGCGAATAGTTGAGATCGATTATGGCCGCATCGTAATCGCGGTTCGCGATCATCTGGAGAACTTGAGGTGGAGACTCAGCTGATTCGATTCGATAGCCATCGCGTTTCAATAGCAGACGCAGCGCTTCGAGGACGTCCGGCTGATCGTCAGCGATGAGGACACGCATCTGCGAAGGGGCGGTCTTCATAAGAAAGTTTTCCGGTGGAACGCTTCGGAGTTCAAGACTTCGAGATCCAGCCGTCTTCCATCTGAATGACTCGCGTGCCGTATTCGGCGTTTTTCTCGTTGTGCGTAACCTGCACAATCGTGACGCCCTGATCGTTCAGCTGCTTAAAGAGATCCATGATCTCCTTGCCCTGGCTTGAGTGCAGATTTCCGGTCGGTTCATCCGCGAGAATAATTTTCGGGTTCGCAATGGTCGCGCGCGCAATCGCTACCAATTGCTGCTGTCCTCCCGAAAGCTGATTCGGATAAAGATCTTTCTTGGCGACTATGTTGAAGCGGTCGAGGGTATCGCACACGATGCTCTCGCGTTCCGATTTCCTGATGTTCCGATACGAGAGAGGAATATCCAGGTTCTCATAGACCGTCAAGGAGTCGATCAGGTGATAGCTTTGAAAAACAAAGCCAATATATTTCTTATAGATCTCCGATCTGTCTTTCTTGTTCAGGCTTTGAATCGGGTGCTCCAGGAAGCGATATTCACCCGTCCAGGCTGTATCGTGCATTCCCAACAGATGCAACAAGGTTGACTTCCCCGCCCCCGACGGGCCCATTATGGATACGAACTCGCCTTCCCGGATGTCAAGGTCTACGCGGCGCAGAACGTATGTTTTTGTCGGCCCGTGCTGAAAATACTTTTCGACGTTGCGCAGTGAAATCATCTAGTCGCGTAGACGAGCGGCAGCTTCGGTATCTTCGGAACGACCACGCGTGGCGAGCGGAAATGATTGTTAATGGTAATTCGACCCGGTGGGACAATCACCGGAAAGTTTCTTGTGGACGAGTATACGGCTGCGCCAAAGAGCAGCGTTCCGACGGCAATCAGGTCAACATGCCTGCGTATCAAACCGGTACCTCCATATTCTCCTCAACCACTCTTCCGTCAAACAAATGAATCGATCGATCCGCATAACGGGCATAGCGCGGGTCATGTGTCACCATGCAAATGGTCGCGCCCCCCCGATGCAAGTCCCGCAATAGATCCATCACTTGCTCGCCATTCTGAGAATCAAGATTTCCCGTCGGCTCATCAGCCAGCAGAATGGATGGATCTCCCGCTAGAGCACGAGCGACCGCGACACGCTGCTGCTGGCCGCCAGATAGCTGCGACGGATAGTGCTTGATGCGATGCGACATTCCAACGCGCTCCAACGCCTCATGCACTTTTCTTTTGCGCTCACTCGAGCCCATCCCGCGATAAGTCAGCGGCAGCTCAACATTTTCATACACGTTCAAATCACCGATCAGATTGAAGGCTTGGAAGATGAAACCGATCTCGCGATTGCGGATGCGCGCCCGCTCGGACAACTTCAGAGTTTGAACAGGCTTCCCATTCAGAATGTATGTCCCGGTCGACGGCGAATCCAGCAGGCCCAGGATGGCGAGCAGTGTAGACTTGCCGCAACCCGAAGGACCGGATATGGAGACGTACTCTCCGCGCTGAATGTCGATGTGAACACCTGCCAGCGCGTGCGTCTCAACCTCGTCGGTGACAAAAACCTTTGTAACGCCTTCCAGGTGGATCAATGGCTCAGATACATTCATTCGGTTAAACCCTCTCTTCCTTCCTTCTACGTTGCCTGCACCGCGCTAGTTCAGACGAATACGGTTGTTCGAGTCGTACTGGGACATATCGGAGAGAATCACGCGATCCCCAACTTTAAGCCCGTCAAGCACTTCGATGGTATTTACCGAAGCCCGCCCGAGCTTCACGTTCACTCTGTTCGCACCCTTCCCATTCGAATCGATCTTGAACAGGCCGATGGTCGTGTCGGGCTCCCCCGAGACCGGGCGGTCCACATAAACCACATCCGCGAGCTTTTCAATCTCGATTGTTCCATCTACGCTTAACTCCGGCCTTGCACCTTCCGGCCAAGCGGCCAGCGGGGCAACGTCCACGCCGACGGTTCCGTTTTGAGCAGCCGGGTCTATGCGTATTACTCGACCAGGTACCGTTCCGTTACGCGTATCCACCACGGCATCTAATCCGATCCGCACATCTTTCATCTGGGTCTCGGCAATTTGCAATACTGCTTTCAGTTTTTTGGGGTCGGCCACTTTCGCCAGCAGAGTACCGGCCGGAACACGCTGCCCGACTTCAACATCTACTTCCTGCAGCACGCCGTCCACTCCGGCGCGAATGGTTAATTGATCCACCTGTTTGCGCTTCAGTTCGTAGTCGGCGCGCGAGCTCTCGACCACAACCTGCTGAGCATCAACTTGCGCCTTGATCGACTGGTCCGCAATCGCAAGCCGCTCCTTCTGTAACGCCACGCGATTCTGCAGCTGATTGGCCTGATCGACGGACAGCCTGGATTCGAGATCGCTCTTCAGATTCAGCCGCGTCAGTTCGGTATCGCGGTCGGCAGTCAGCTTCGCCTGGGTGTACTGCGATTCGAGTTCCGCCAAGCTGGCGCGCTGGTCCAGTTTGTCGCTCTGCAGCTTCACCTTCAGGTTGGCCAGATTGGCTTCGTCCTGCTTCAATTGCCAGGCGGCCTTCTCGGCATCGAGCTCCAGATCAGGATTGCTGAGCACCATAATGATGTCGTCGGCCTTAATGGGGTCTATGCCGGCTCGCCGCACGATCTTGACGACGCGCGAGTCCACGGCCGCGTTGATCCAGTAAATCTGCTCCGGTTTGAGCACGCCGAGGCCCCGCACTTGTCTTTCCATCGGGCCGCGCTTGACGGTTCCTGGCCACAATCCGCTCATCTCCACAGACGGTGCTGCGGGTTTTAGACGAGCGACAGCGACACTGGTACCGCCCAGAACGATAACGGCCAGACCGATGAGAAGGAAACGTTTGAGGCGGCGACGCCGGGCAACCTCTTTTCCGCGTGGGACATCCATGAGCTACAGACGAATTGGGATGCAAGCCTCCCGCCACCGCCTGAAAGTCGCCGAAACGCTTGATTCCAGGAAAGAACGGCGTCTTGTAAGCTTTTGCCGGTGTCCGGAACTGGGACGGAGGCGTCGGATAGCGAACGCAACGGCAGTTTCCGCACGCTCCGGGATTCGGCGGACATTCCTTCATCTCCGCGGCCCCACAATCCGGCGGTTTAGCAATCCTGTGCACGAACATCTGCCGGCCAGCTTCGCCACTTACTAGAATTGGCCCAATTGTTCCTGCTCACAAAGTTTGAGGATTGTGAGGCAAAGCACAGGAGGTGCAAGCATGCAATCGACTGATCGGGCAACCAGAATTCGACATGCGGTGAACACGCTGGTTGTCTTAACCCTATCCGGGCTTCTTTCCCAAAAGGTCCGCGCTCAGGAAAAGAAGCCAAACATCGTTGTCATCTTTGGTGACGATATCGGTTACTGGAATGTCGGCGCCTATACGCACGGAATGATGGGTGCAACGCCGAATATCGATAGCATCGCAAAGGAAGGGATCCTTTTCACCGATCATTATGGCCAGCCAAGTTGCACTGCCGGGCGAGCCGCATTCATCATGGGCCAACTCCGCTTCGAACGGGCATGACCACGATCGGAATACCTGGATCGTCGCGCGGAATTCAGAAGTCAGACCCGACTCTGGCGGAGGTACTGAAAACCCAGGGTTATGCAACTGCCCAGTTCGGGAAAAACCACCTGGGCGATCGTAACGAGTTCCTACCCACTGTGCACGGCTTCGACGAATGGTACGGGAATCTCTATCATCTGAACGCCGAAGAAGAAGCCCGAAGAATTGGACTATCCGGGACAGAAAAACCCGCAATATAAGCAGCGCCTGGGTCCGCGCGGTGTGCTGCACAGTTTCGCAACAGATCAGGACGACCCTACGACAGACCCGAAGTTCGGAAGAGTGGGCAGACAGAAGATTGAAGACACCGGCCCACTGAGTCGCAAGCGGATGGAGACATTTGATGCCGAGGTCCTGAAGTACACGCTCGACTGGATGGATCGCAACGGGAAAGCAGACAAGCCGTTCTTTGTGTGGTTCAATTCCACTGCTATCCACATTTGGTCGCATCCCAATCCGAAATATGTCCAGATGGCTGTAAGCGAGGGGCGAGCGGAAGAGGACGTCGTACGCGCGCGAATGCTCGAACACGACGAACAGGTTGGGGCCATTCTGAAGAAGCTTCAAGAGCTTGGGATCGCCGACAACACGATCGTGATTTACACGACCGACAACGGCAAGGAGCTTTTGTTTTGGCCCGACGGCGGGTATGCGCCCTTCCGCGGCGAGAAAGGTACTACATGGGAGGGCGGCATGCGAGTGCCCTACCTGATTCGCTGGCCTGGACATATCCCGCCCGGAAGGGTCTCAAATGGAATTCAGAACCATGAAGATCTCTTCGTCACATTGGTGGCAGCCGCAGGAATGCCCGATCGTAAACAAGAGCTACTCACGGGCAAGAAGATGGGATCTATGACGTACAAGGTTCATCTCGACGGCTATAACAATCTGGACCATTGGACGGGTAAATCAGACAAGTCTGCGCGCCGGGAAATCTTTTACTACGATGAAACGGATCTGATGGCCATTCGTGTCGACGGCTGGAAGATGCACATTGGGGTGAAAAAGGATGGAAGTTGGTGGAACGAGAAATACTATCCCAGTGTTCCCTACCTTTTCAATTTGCTGATGGACCCGATGGAAAAAATGGATCCCGAGTCGCATGAGTGGGGCTACGAAGGGGGCAAGTTTTTCGCCTCTAAACTCTGGGCGCCGACGGCTGCGACGCCTTTCCTTCAGGCTCATTTGAAGAGCTTGCAGGATTTTCCGCCGAGCCAGGGGGCAGACACTCTCAGCATGAAGAAAGCAATAGATGAAGCAATGAAGAAATTGGCGAATCCGAGCCAGAGTAGCAATTAGGCATATAGTCCGGCCAGCATCGGCAGAGTTGTGCTCGCCGCCCAACCAGGATCCGAGCGATGTCCAAACAAGTCCAGCCCGACCTTCGGCTCTGACTTTGTACCGTGGATGCTTATCGGCATTTCAGCGCCCTCACCCTTGCTGCTGAACACGCGCGAGGCTGGCTCCGAGCCGGGCAGATCCTAGACAACGCGGCTGAAACGAACGGCGCGTACGCCGGCGGAACTCTCGCGCCATGTGGAGGTGACTTCTGGCGCGCCTGGCTCCGCCCTTGAAAGCGGCACGGATGGATCTGGTTGGCCCCAGTTTCAGATTCTTCGATGGTGTTTGCGGGATGCGTGCAAAGCATCTGTTCGATAACCACAGTTACCGGCAAGGAGAATTGTACAGCGATTGCTCGTCCTGTCAATTCTGCCGCTACGTACGCACTCTACAAACCGCAGTTACTATACACAACATCGGTTGTTCACGATGGACTCGGATGTGAGCGGTTGTCCGTCTCATGTCATGAATCCGGGACCGTCTGGGTTTGTTTAGCTTTGCTGCTGGCTTCGTGGCATTAAGCCTTTGGATAAAACGGAGGGAAAAATACCGCGTTGAATTGCACGTTCAACGACAACCTACTTACAATTGCAGAGAATGCTTTCTCTCTCGAAGTATCTTCTATCTATCTGCGGATTAACGGCACTTATTGTCGTGCCCGCATCCGCCTCCGTCACGTATAATTTCCGGCAAGACTGGGGCAACCAATTTAATATTCACGATCCGATGGATCACGTCCAGTTCAGTGCAGACTTCGATGTGTCCTCCCGGATTATCTGACCGATGGTGTCACCACAGTCAACATCTCTAGCAACCCCCTCGGAGGACCTTATCAATTCTGCGGCATGGGTGGAACCAGCGACGGTTCTGTTTACGGAGGTCGCTGTACGCAAGTCGTGTTCGATGTCCGCGATGGCGGATCGGAGATCGGCGTATCGCTGCGCGGATGTCCTATGGGCTGGCCAACCTCTCCCATCGAATGCCCTACTACGCCCTCCGAATGGACCTGGCTCTACGGTGGCGCCGGTTTTTCCGATGTTGTGCCCAACCAGCCCGGCTTTTACTACGACAACGGTGATCGGGCCGGAACTTATGGAGACGGCGTAACCGGCGAAACACTGCTCACGATCAATTGGGACCTGGCTACGATTCCTGAGCCTTCGACCTTTGGTTTGGCGGGAGCGGCGCTGGCGCTAGCAGGTTTGGGCTATCGAAAGCACCGTAGCACGCTGGCGGATACAACTGTATCCACAGCCATGAAAACCCAACGCAGATAAAATCGATGATCGTGGTCAGGGTCACTTCAATCCGGGCTTGTATAGTAAGAACTGGACTGACCCAGGCCACGATCAGTATCAGTGCGGCCGGTTCGGGTTGCCTTTTCGACATCGCAAGCCGAACCGTCACGGTCGCACCAGGTCCTAAGTTTTTTCGTTGTCCGGGTGCTGTCCAAACAAGTCCAGCCCGACCTTCGGCTCCTACTTCGTACCGTGGATGTCCGCCACGCATATGACCTCTCGGCATGTTTAGAATTCAACGTGCCCGATAACGAACATTAGTAGATGTCTTCCGACATTTCACTGGGCGAAGTTCTCAATGAGTTGATGGCACGAGAATTTGCGTTCCATTCGCGCGATGGCGAAAAAACACGTTGCGATTTCGAGCATATGATTGCTACCGATTTTAGCGAAGTGGGTGCGTCCGGACGGCGTTATTCACGAGAAGACGTGCTGGATGTCCTCGAACGGCGTCAATCGACAGCTGCTGACTCCGTTTGCGAAGCCTCGGATGCGCAGGTTCGCGAATTGGCGCCCGACATGTATCTGATCACGTATTCCCTTATCCAATGCCAAAAACGCAGGACGCGGCGCGCCAGTATCTGGCGGCGCACGCCGGATGGTTGGAAGATTGTCTATCACCAGGGCACGGTGGTTACAGAGCCGGATGCTCACTAAAACCTGGAAATCAGCCAGAGTCCGCTGATCATCAGGGTGCAACCCAGAATGCGCGTCCCGCTCACCGGATGCGTCTTAAATCCCATCCAGCCATAGTTGTCCAACACAACGGACATGATCAGCGAGGCGGTCACACTGATTCCCGTGAAAACGCCGGATCCCAGACGTTGCGCGAAAGCAGCGCCTGCCAGAGTGGAGCCGATGCTAAGCACGCCGCCTGTCCACGCCCACCACGGAACGGAGGAAAACTTTTCGAAACCAAGCGGCGTGCGCGCGAGCGTTGCAATGATAACCATCCCAAACAGGCCCGACACGTAAACACAAAGAGTTGCTGACAACACCTGTCCAAGCGCTTTTTTCAATTCGGCATTTGCTCCGGCCTGCGCTGGATTCGCAGCTCCCGCAGCCGTTGCCAGCAGGTAAATAATCCAAGTCACTCCGTATGGACGCCGACACGTTCCGATTTGTGCATCTGTATGCTTGCCCGTGAGCTAACCCAAGCGAGTATCAGCACCACTGCCATCAACACGGCAAAGATGGTCGGTGCGAGGAAGAAATACTTGAGGTAAAGGACAAAGGCAGCGACCCACCCGCCGGCCAGGATTGCGATGAACGGGCGAGCTGCCGGGGCATCTCTCCGCGCCAGTCCCGCCAAAAACCATAAGAGCACGGCCTGCAAAATCATGTTCAGGCTGGCGTCGTACCCGAATCCCACGAAGAAATCCCAATAGCTGCGCATGGAGCCCATGACATTGAATTCGTGGCTTTTCATGCTCTGAATCACGGCAGCCTCCTCGGCGCCGTGCGAGGGCGACTGCAACATCCCTATCGTGTGTCCGACGAAGTGCAAAACCATTAGTCCGGCGGCCACTTGAAGCAGAATCGAGGCTGCGGATGATTTCTGTCTGTTTTCCATTCGGTTCCATCCTTATCAGGGCAGTTGTGCTTACGGTTAAGACGATCGAAGCTTCCGCATTCGACAACGAATCTGGCTCGAAGTTGAAACGGAGCGTTGCATTTACACCCGGGCTGACGTCTAACAACCGCCGGGGGAATAAACTGGGTACGGTTGACATGAACGGATCAACAAGACGTGATTTCTTGGCAATTGGTGCCACAGCCCTATCGTTTGCCGGCGCGAAACGCCTGCTTGCGGCGGCGATTGGAGACTCGCCCTTTCACATTGCCGTCATCAATGACGAAATATCCGAGGACCTGGACCACGCCTGCCACGTGGCGGCTAATGAATTCGGCTTGAGCTGGATCGAGTTGCGAGGCTTCTGGAAGAAGAACATCCTGAACCTGGACGACAATGAACTTGCTGAGGCGAAACGCATTCTAGACAAGTACAAGCTTCAGGTAACTGACATCGCGAGCCCGTTGTTCAAAGTGGATTGGAAAGGTGCGCCGATTTCCAAATTTAGCCCGAAGCGGGACGAATTCAAGGCGAGCTTCGGGTTCGACCAGCAGGACGAAGTGCTTGACCGCTCCGTACGGCTGGCAAAATCGTTCGGCACGGAACGCATTCGCTGCTTTGACTTCTGGCGCCTGGATAATCCCGCCCCGTATCGTGCTGAGATCAATTCCACGCTTCGGCATGCAGCGGAAAAGCTGGGCAAACAGAATCTGCTTCTTGTACTCGAAAACGAGATGGCCTGCAATACAGCAACGGCTCCGGAAGCGGCAAAGGTGTTAGCCGCCATTCAGTCGCCTCACTTCATGTTGAATTGGGACCCGGGCAACGCAGCTGCGGCGGGGGAGGCTTCTCCGTACCCCGACGGATATGCGCTGCTGCCCAAAGAGCGAATCGGCCATTGCCACGTGAAGAGCGCAGTAACCGAGCCTAACGGAAAATACAAGTGGGCGCCCGTCGGTCAGGGCGTAGTTGACTGGGTAGGCCAGTTTCGTGCGCTAAAGAACGATGGGTATCGGCTGGCTGTCAGTCTCGAAACGCATTGGCGCGGTGCCGGAACACCTGAAGCGTCCACACGGATCAGTTTTGCAGGTATGAAAGAGTGCCTGCAGAAGGCTGGGGCGCTAACCTAGACCCCAGCTTGCGGTCAGTCGAGAAATCCGTGCCTCGATAGCTCGTACCCGGCGTAGCCGAGGAGTTTGTCTCGCAGTTTCCCTTTGAGAAACAACCACGCCGCATTGAATGCGGTTTCGGAAAACCAGCTCGCGCCACTTTCACTCATTAGCGCTTTTACAACTAGTTTCGTTCTGTCCATCGCTAAATCAGCGAGCGGCGAAAGCTGGTCGCGGTGCAGCGCAGCGCGCGCAACCGCAATTTCCGGCCTCAAAGCCGGCATGACCGGTATCAAAGGGCAAAGCCGGAGCTGGGGGTCAGCCTCCGAGCTAAAGCCGTACATCG
>JAFAUR010000992.1 GCA_019243205.1 Acidobacteriaceae bacterium
GTCGATCGTCGTCATTTCGCCATTCCCCACTCCCCGTTGTGGGTCAGCATTTCGACCAGGCGGTATGGGTGAGCATCGCCCTGCGAAACGTCAATCCGCTGAAAGGAAGGACGTTCGCGCAGCAGGCGAGCGGCGGATGCACGGCAATAACTTCCCATTTCTGAAAACGTCAATCGCAAAAGCCACTCACGTCAAGCATCGGCTCGGCCGAAAACGAGTCGGCGCTGATGCACTTTTTGGCGACATAGGTCGATGATGCAGCTCACCCAGCCCGGAAACGTGCATTTGAGCGAGGAGCGAGGTCCCAAGGAATCTTGTCGGATCGGAAGGCAGGCGCATTCGGAACCGGAACGGTTCGGTCCCCACCGGAACACCGGGCGCGCGGCTCAGACCTTCAGAAGATTGGCGCATGTGGGTGCCGGAAGTGGATCGCGTCCACGGTGAGCAACTGGTGGTCCGGGGCACCCGATTTGCCTACATCACAGCGACGCGTGCAATCTGGATGGCGGCCTCGAAGTGATAGGCCGGAGTTGGAGAAGCCGTCACCGCACCCTTCGCGAGCGGCGGTCCATTCGCCTATCCCGGTGACGCGTCCGCAATCAACGTGGAACGCTTATCGATCCGGCGACGACATTCTGCACGCCTCTTGCCGCGCGGGCCATTGCGCGCAGCAGCCGTTTGGGCGAAGCGCCGGCCTTTTCGAATTCCGTCTCTATGTTGATGATCTTGGCGCTGACCTCTCCCTGCGCAATCGTGAGCCGCCCGACCGTCACAGGCAACCTGAACCGTCGCGGACCGGCGCTTCCCGGATTGAAATACAGCACGCCGTCTCGCCAATCGATCAAAGGCTGGTGGGAATGGCCGAAGATCACCGCCTGGAACCGGCCCTGTCGCGGGTCGAGATTGAGCTCGGCAAGATCATGCAGGATGAGAACTCGGAAGCCATCGAGCTCGAGGACTTCACGCTCGCGAAGCTTCTCCGCAAGGGCGGCCTTGTCGATATTGCCGCGCACCGCAACGACGGACGCCACAATGGCCAGTTCTTCGAGGATCTCCGCCCTGCCGACGTCACCGGCATGGATGATGAGGTCGCTTGGCGAAAGCGCGGCGATGGCCGAGGGCCGCAATAGCCCATGCGTATCCGAGATGACGCCGATGTTTCGCATCTGCATCCCCATACCGCGCGTGCCTCTCGGCTGGCATGACAAGACCCCATGCACTTCATACGGCCGGCGTTTTCCGAGCAAAACCCGCGTGCCCGCTCCCCCTTATCCGGGATCGCCGAATTATGAGCGCCCCGCCGAGGCGAGGCGCTCAAGTTGCAAGCGGAAAATTAGCGACGCGATGCCCCAATCCGTGATTCATCCTAATCGAGAACGAAGGCGATTGGATGCAGCCGAAAATGAGGCAGGGCGCTCCAGATTTGGAGCGGCGCCTCGTGGTCATTTCACGAACATCAACGCCGCACCTCGCAGCGGCGAAGAAGCGACGGCGGTCGCGGTCGAAATTTTCAAAAAAGTGGGCCGCGTTTTCCCGATGGGATCAGACGACCCCTTCGTCGAGCGCAGTGTGGCGCCCACCTGAACATCAAGTTCATTCTTAAGTGCGCGAAACGAGCTCAGTGGTGCGGCGTCGAGAGGAAAGTGCTCTTGTCCTGATCCCGGCTTGTAAGGGACGAGGTCACCTGACCGGAGCCGGCTTTGCTGTCATCGTCGAAACCGGCCACGAATTGCGTGAACAAGGCCGTCGCGTGATGAACCGAACTCGATCCGGTCGAGGTCGAGGTCGAGGTAGAGGGATCGGTCACGGCAATCGCCTTTGAGGACGAAGTTGCGGTCTCGCCGGAGGTCGTATCGCTCGTGGTCACTGTCAGGTTGGAAACGGGCTGACCCGATCCCGAATAATGAGACGTCAAGGTGAGCCCGCTAATGGATGTGCCGGCCGCGGACGAGCTTTGGGTGATCGTGTACGTGGTCCCCGAATGCGAAACGCTGTCACCACTCGGCGCAGTGATCCGCTCGTAGCTCGGAACGCCGCTGATCTTCACCGAGATCCTGTCGTCGGAATCGGCGGGCGTCGCCGTGATCCCGAGCTGCACCGATTTGCCCGGATTCACAGTCAGCGAGGGGTTCGCGACATTCAATGTCGGTGCCTCTGACGATCTTTCTTCGTCGACGCTGATCGATTGGCTCGCCGGTGTCGCCGCAACGCCGGCGAGGTCGGAGACATTCGCCGTGACCATGTATTTGCCGTCGGCGAGCTGCGCGGCTTGCGAAGAGGTGACATTTACCGACCACGCATTGCTCTGGTCGGTGGATGTGAAGTTCTCCACCGTAACATTTGCACTGTTGAGGATCGCGACCGACACGGTCTGGCCGTCTTCGACGGAAGTGGTGTTCCCGCTGATCGAAAAGCCCGAGCCTGCTACGCTTTTAGTGATGATGATGTTGTTGCCCGCGATCGTATTGATGTTGATCGTGGGGGCGGAAGCGCTCAGCGTGTAGGTGATCGCATTGCTGGTGCCGACATTGCCGGCCGCATCCGTATCTTGCGCCGTAATCACATTCGCGCCGTTCGCCAAGGTGATGTTGGCGCTCCAGGAACCGCCGGAAAGAGGGGTCGCGGACGCAACTTGCGTCGAGCCGTCGAATACGTTCACTTGCGTGCTCGCATCGGCCGCATCCACATTTCCGGAAATCATTTGCGTTGCCTGGGTCGTGGCGCCACCCGCGCCGGCGATCGTGACGACGGGCGCGCTCGTGTCGATCTGCAAGGGGCCGGCCAGCTGGTAATTCGTGGCATTGGTCAAATCGACATTGTTCGAGGATCCATCCACGATGCTGGTGCCGCTGGGCAGGTTGAGTGAAGAGACCGTGAGATGGGGCGTGTTCTGATTTGCACCGACCACGTAGGTGAAAAGCAGGGCACTCGACGGCGAGCCGGAGGAAGAGAAGTTTGCGGTTCCTCCGTCGTCGAGCGAAAGAGTAGGCGAACCGGTCACCGTCACAGGCGCGCTAAAGTTCACCGTCAACGTGACCGTATGCTGCGCGGCATTGAGATCGCCTTGGCCGGTCATCGAATTGATTCCCGTCCCGGATGCCACGATCGAGACCACGTCCGTTACGCCCGGAGGGGGCGGAGAAGGTGGAGATGCCGACAACGAATTGTGAGCCTGGAACACCTGCTGCAACGAAGGGTCGGTCACCAGGGCCGTGTCGTTGACCTGAACTCCCCAGCTATACGCATAGTCGAACACCGGGCTGGGTATGAGCGTGCCCCAGGTCGACAATATGGTCTGTTCCTGGGCTGCGGTCGGAAGAATATAGGTTGGATAGCCGCCCCCGCCGAACGCCTGATAAATCGGAACGATCTGTTGTTCGGTAATCCCTATTGACTTGGCCGCGCTGACGGCTTTGGCGATGATGCCGTAATCGAGATTGTTGTTGACGTTGGTTTGCACCGGGTACGGATCGAGGCCGAACAGGTCGATGTCGGTGTTGGCCGGATTGTACTGGTTGTAATAGTTCGGGGATTCATTCGTCCCCAGATTCTGCTCGACCATGAAAGTCTTCACGCCGGGCAGGTTCGTGTGAATGTAATCGGATTCCGCCTTGAGATTGGCGGCAATGGTCGCGGACCCACCGGGCTCGTCGGCCAGATAGATGCCGAACAGGTTCGTCGCGCTCTTATAGGAGTTGACTTGATCGATGAAGGTTTGGGTGACGCCGCTCGTCATTCCGAACCAGGCGAGCGCCTCGACCCCCTTGGGCAGATACGGCAACTCGCCCGCCGAGCTGATGTCGGCGAGATTGAAGCCGACCGCGCCAGGAGCGTAGGTATTGTTGACGATGTTGGCGTTCGGTGCGTAGTGAAGCGTAGTGATCGGATCGGACATGCATGTCCCCCCGCGTCAAGGGTTGTTGTTTTTTAAGTGTCGATGACCCCAACCCAACGCATCGACATCACGTAGAATCACGCACCCAAAACAGGTCCCGAAGAATCTGCTTTCAGGGGAGCAAGTCTATTTGGATACGTTCGAGGGCGCAACGCTTTGTCATGGTAGTTTCACCCCACTGACGTCTGAAATTCATGTTTCCGCATGTCAATTAAGAGGTAATCCCAAGAAACTCGGCCAACGGAGTTGCGAATCAGGCCCAAAGATTCGGCCGAAAGATTGGGCGCTCTTACTGCCTGTATGACCGGCGGCTACGCGCGGAACCGAGCGGCTTGAAGCACGTTCACTGGCTTGCGCAGCGGAAATGTCATGTTCAGATTCGCCATCCTCTTTTTGATCATCTCGCTCATTGCCGGTGCGATCGGCATGACGAATGTATCGATCATGGCGAAAAGGATTTCGCTCGTTCTTTTTGGCCTGTTCTTCCTCGGATTCGTGGCTCTTCTCATTTTCGCGTATTTGCTTGGAGCAGCGTTCAATGCAGGCCAGCAGTCGATGCTGATTGCCGTGATGGTGGCCTAGACTCGGGACGGATTTTTTATGGTCCCGATCACCCGCACCCCGTGGTTTTTCGGAAAATCCGCCATGCTGGCCGGGTCAAGCTCCGAGACGCTGAGTTGCCGCCATCCTACTTCACCGTAATCGTGATCTTTTTCGATATGAGTGGCGGGTTGAAGGGATAATGTTTGGCGTCGCCCAAGACGAGCTGGAGAGTGTGCTTTCCCGGTGCCAGCTCCAATCGGGTTTCAGTCTGACCCGCGCCGAAATGGAGATGGCTCTTGTCCTGCGGGATGGGTTCGTTGGAATCGATCGGCTCGTTCACGTCGATCAGCAAATGATGGTGGCCGCTGTTCGGGAAGGTATCGCCGGCATGTGTCACACCCATGTTGCGCAAACCGAAACGACACCAGAACGCCCCCTTGAGTGTCGCGCCGTCGAGCGGCCAGATGAAATAGAGGGACGCATCCTTGGGCGCGGGCGTTCCTTGCGCGAAGGCAGCGTAGGATGATGCCGCGCCGAGCATCATTCCCAGCATGACGAGCCGAACGAGCTTCATGCGCCCTCTCCTCTGCTGACTGCTCTCAAGTCGCGCGATCCGGGTCCGCAGTCGTCTCTTTGGAAGGACACCTCGCACAGAACTCCTGGTTGAGGAATGCTCCATTCGGCAGGTGAAGCCCTAGGCAAAACACCCTTCACGGCGAAAGGGCCACGCGAAAACCGTGCGTGGGGTAACGTACTCCCGTATCGTAATGGTCACGGTTTGCCGGGCGCACATAGCTCGCATCGTTCTTCCAGGAGCCGGAGCGGATCACGTGCGAGACACAATCACCATCCGTCCAAGGTGATCCATCGTTGGGCGCCCCCTGATAATTCCGATGCCAACAATCCTCCACCCATTGATCGACGCCGCCGCCCATATCGTAAAGTCCGAAGGGGTTCGGCCTGAAGCTGCCGACTTTCGCCGGAAAATCCGTGGACGCGGAAGCGATCGCGACGCAATTCTTGCAGTTAGCCATGCCGGCCTGGAGTTGATCGCCCCACCAATATTTCGTTTGCGTGCCGCCGCGCGCCGCGTATTCCCATTCGGCTTCGCTCGGCAGGCGGTAAGGCTTATGCGTCACTTGCTCCAGCCAGACCAGATATTGCTTGACATCGGTCCAACTGACATTCGTCACGGGAGCGTTCTCGTCGCCCAAGGCCGTGAACTCGCAGGCATTTGCCGCGGCGCACTCGTTCCATTGCCGAACCGTGACCGGGAACTTGCTCATGGCGAAAGGCTTGATCGCCACCTGATGAACAGGCTTTTCCGACGGATCCTCATTGCTGCCCATGCTGAAGCTGCCGCCGGGAAGCTGGGCCATCTCGGGTTCTTTCACGGAGGGCGAACCGGATGGTGGCGAAGCGGGTTGGGGCGAAGCCCCCTGAGGCGTCGCCGGGGAAAACGATCCGGCTTGAGGCGAAGCCAGAGACGTCCCCTGCGGCGAGATGGCCGGTGCCGCAGAGGGCGCGATTGCGGCGGCCGATTCCGTGGTCCTCGAGGTCTCAGGGGCTGAGGCGGCGGGAGCAGGACTTCGCGCGACGTTGAGATCGCGCCCGGGCCGCATCGTGTACCAGAGGCTCCCTGCGATCGCGAGCAAGACGATGCTCGCCAGCACCACGAAGCCAATCTCGCGCCGCTTCTGGGTTTCCATGAAGGCTGCCGGATCAGGCAGCACCCGATACACCCTCACCGGGTCGGTTATGTTCTTGACTTGCCGATCTCCGAGCGACTGATACCCGCAAACGAGCTTGTGCTTGATCTGCTCGTAGACACCTCCCGAGATGTAGACCTGCCCGGGCGTGGCGATGCCTTCGAGGCGCACGGCGATGTTCACGCCGTCTCCAAAAACTTCATTGGAATCTACGATGACATCGCCGAGATTGACGCCGATCCGATAAAGCAGGGCTTGTTGCGCGGGCACCGAGGCATTGCGTCCCACCATGCTTTGCTGGATGACAATCCCGCAACGGACAGCTTCGACCGGGCTGTCGAATATAGCGATGAACCCATCGCCGGTTGTCTTGACCAACCTGCCGTGATGCTCGGCGATCGTCGGCTCGACGACCTCGCGCAGGATGCGTTTCAGCCTTGCATGCGTTCCTTCCTCGTCGATGTTCATCAGGCGGCTGTAGCCGGCGATGTCTCCCGCCATGATCACGGCGAGACGGCGTGGTATCGGTTCTCCCGGAGATCCGCCACCCTTACGCGGATGTATTTGCCGAATCTCGCCGCGCATCTCAGCGTCGCTCCCTTAGCGGAATCAACTCAAGGCGAGGCATCCGTGCCTTGCCGCTCGCGGCCCGAATCGCGGCGGCTGCACTGCGGGCGAGGAAGGTGTTCGTCGAGATTAAATCCCCGGCCAGCAGCCATGTCTACCAATATGTGGAGCGCTGCACTTGAAAGGATGCGCTTCCGACCTGGAAGATCATAGATAAAGCGGCCAATATCGGCAACACGATCCGTTTCCTGAGGAAACCGAACGAATTTGCTGTGCGGACGGGGTAATCCCTTCTGCTGAGAAAACGAACGCGAAGCCACTCAAGCAGAGGGATACTAAGGCAGCTTCTGAAGTTTGTGTCTTTTTTGGATGGCTTCTTCTTGATATATCGCCGGATTGAGACCGAGAAACTGCAACAGCAAAGCAGCACTGCACCTGAGAGCAGTTGTCGTGGACGAGGTCTGTCACGCGGCCGCCCCAGCGCTGCGTCTCATCCTGCGCGACGGTAAAGGCTGAATTGAAAATCCTGCACGGTCTTCCACGGTGTGCGATGCGCATCGCGACGGCTGTCGACCAGGATGAATTCGTGGCCGAGCAGAGCGGACAGGCTTTGCGCGCTCTGCCGCGCGACGGGAAGCCCGCTGCATTTCTCGGGTCCGTCGAGGGCGAAGGTCCCGATGATGACGTGACCACCCTCCTTCACCCCGCTTCTCAGTCTCTCGAGATAGGCGGCTTGATCGGTTGGGTTGATGAGAAAATGAAATGCGGCACGGTCATGCCAGACATCGTAGAGCCGTTGCGGTTCCCATTCCGTTGCGTCTGCCGTGATCCATTTCACTGAACTTGCCTTATCGCCGAGGCGCTTGCGCGCAGCCGCAAGCGCCGTGCGGGAGATATCAAGAACGGTGATGTCGGTGAGGCCTGCACGTAGGAGAGCATCCACCAGGCGAGACGCGCCGCCTCCGACGTCCACAATTGCCGAGGAGGGCTTCGCACCGATCTTTTCGAAAAGGTCGAGTGAAGGTGAAGGTCGATCCTGAAACCAACTGACCTCAGTCTCTGCCTTGTCGGCATAAACCTTGTTCCAATGAGTCGCTCGGGTGCCGCTCTTCATGATAGTGCTCCTGCCGAGGTCACCGCACGGCCATTGCCGGCGACGCGTCAACGACGCTTTTTTAGCGGGAAGAACGTTGGCCCCGCGACGAGATCGCGCGGCGAGGCATCGCCGATAAATACATTCGTTCTCGGCGCCCTGTTCTGAGATCAGGCATGAGAGGGATTGCGAACCAGCCCAACGCGTCGGTCGCAAAAATGACGGCTTCCACAGCGGGCCCATTTATGGTGTCCTCCCCGCGCGACTTGGCGATATCCCTCACTTCGTTACCCACGCATCGCCAGGTGACGAAGAGGAAACAGGTCAGACGCAGCGGATGCTTCCCTTGCAGTCACCATGGGCTATATTGGCCCGTGCGGCGCCCGTAGCTCAGCTGGATAGAGCACCAGACTTCGAATCTGGGGGTCGGAGGTTCAACTCCTTCCGGGCGCACCAGCTTTCTATTGTCAGGGCCGGACACATGGGTGACAATTTGTGCCTAAGACATGGGTGACAACCTCGGGCCGAACGGGTTGTCGAGGAGCTGCAAGTTCTCTGCTACAATTCTCTGCTACAAGTCGACGAAGCCCAGATCATATCTCATGAAGCTGAGGAGCCAAATGCCCTCATCGACCTCCTTGATGCCGAAGCCCTGACCGGCGAGTGCGGTCGATCTATTGATCTACTTTCGATGCATATAAGACGCCCGCAGGCGGTCACCAGGAGCTACCGATGGTCTCGCGGTCGGTCTCAAAGAGAACGCGGCCCGAGCGGCGAGACAGGAGGAAAGACCAACGCTCGGACCGCGCGAGACCCGGCCCACGGCGAGGGAATACGCGGATCAGGCCCTCTGTTGACGTAACGGAATCCGGAGCATTCGCCCTTAACATAGGTTAGTATGTGCGCGTTTTCGATCTTGATGATTCGCAGCCGATCCATGACAGGCCTGGTGAGCCTCGCGAGCTCCTGTCGACTTGCTCAGCCAACGCGCCTGATCTCAACGGGGGCAATCCCGCGAAAATCTGGTATCGCGATGTCACGAACCCGACTTGTCAGGCGGTGGCGGCGGCTCCTTGTGAGAGGCCTCTTCGATGCTGGCCGCTATCCCTTCATAGATCTGTGCGGCTTGGATAAGTGTGGCACGTGTGACGTCCCAGGATGAAGCCGCACGTTTGCGCAGAGCCTTGGCCTTCTCCCGGTAGAAGGCGGCTCTCGCATTGGCGCTCCCACGCGGATGGCCCGAGCCTTCGATCATAACCTATTCCTGACTTAGGCAACGGGCACTTCCCTCGGGGGTTCCGGCGCATGCGCGAGGCGAAACCCTGCCCTCCGGGATGCAGTAGTCTCGGCGACTTTGGGTCCGAACGAGAGCGTCGCGAGGTGGGCTCGCCTGCGCGAGGTCTATCCGCCGTTCGCTCCTTGGGTGTTGACGTAAAGCGAATAGAGGGATTGCCCGGCCGCCATGAACAGGCGATTGCGCATGGGGCCGCCGAAGCACACATTGGCACAGCGCTCCGGCAAACGAATTCGCCCGATGAGCTTGCCTTTCGGGTTGTAGATGACGACGCCGTCGAGCTCATCGGAGCCCATCCCCCAGCCGCACCACAGATTGCCGTCAATGTCGCAGCGAAAACCATCGGGCGTGCCCGGCCCCGCGTCGATAAAGACCTTGGGATTGGCGAGCCGCTTTCCATCCACGACGTCGTAAGAGAGGATCAGACGGTTTGGCGTCGCCCGGGATTCCACGAGATAGAGCCTGCTCTCATCCGGCGAGAAGGCGAGACCATTCGGTCCACGGATCTCGGTCGCGACCACGGTCGCTTCTCCCGACTTTGCGTCGATGCGGTAGACATTCTGCGGCAGCTCCTGTTCCCGGCGCCGACCCTCGTAATTGCCGAGGAGCCCGAAGGGCGGGTCGGTGAACCAGATCGAGTCGTCGGACTTCACCACCACATCATTGGGCGAGTTGAGACGCTTGCCTTGATGATTATCCATGAGAACCGTGATCGAGCCGTCATATTCGGTGCGGGTTACCCGCCGAGCGCCGTGCTCGCAAGTGATGAGCCGCCCTTGCCTGTCACGCGTATTGCCATTTGCGAATTCACTGGGCTTGCGAAAGATGCTCACCACACCCGTCTCCTCCTCCCATTTCAGGATCCGGTTGTTCGGAATGTCGCTCCATAGCAAGTAGCGTCCGTCGCCGAACCAGATCGGTCCTTCGCCCCAGCGCGTGCCGCTTGCCAGGCGCTCGACCGCCGCGCTGAAGATGCGATAGGGGGCGAAAGACGGATCGAGAATTTCGATCGACGCGTCCGGATAGCGCAGACTCGGCTGCCACATGCGCATTCCTCCAAATTTGGATCTGTTGCCGCCGCGAGCGGCGAAGACTTCGGCGACTTCGTATCCCAAGCGCCGCGCCCGCTCAATGCGCGTCGCGAGCGCGGGGAAGTACGGCGGCGGCTGCGCGCGTGCACGCTAATTGGCTCAACCATTTGCATTGGCGAAGCGATTTTTGGCCGCGATGCGCGCCTTTTTCTTCCGAGCGGGCGGGAATGGATCGCGCTGTCCGGAAATTCCCGCCAAAGGTGCTGCGGCGCCTTGATGCCGACAGAAGCGCACTTGAATCACTGATGAAAGGCGCCGCCGTTCACGCCTACCGAAGCTCCGGAAAAATCGTGGGGTTGCTGAGTTGCAGAGATCGAGGTGCATCCCGTCAGGAGAGCCGCGATCGACAGTAGCAACCAGAACCTCATCTTTCATTTCCTTGTTCTTCGCCCCTGCGCCGATAGAAGCAATCTTCATAAAGGCCCGCTCGGTAATGCGCTCGAATGTGCAAATTGGGGCGCATGATGGCTTTGCCTACGTCTTCCTTTTGCTCAATTCGGTTGCCATCTTGGGCTCGGGTGAATCTACCATGGCAAATCTCATCACGTCGCCTCTCAAAACTCCGCTGGGCAAATACGTTGTCGGCGTGCTCTTAGCCTGGGGCTTGCTCTTCGCGGTCGGGTATTTCGTCCATGGAAGCACGCCGGGCCACCCTGTTCTCCATGTCTTTTTTGGCTTCCTTCTGGGGATGCTCTCCATGTATATCGCGACACGCATTTATCGACCCCGAGAGAAGGGTGCGGACCGTTAGGTACGCGCTCTTCGCTGCGTCCCACTTCCCGACGAGCTTGGAACCGTAAACCCTCTTTGCACGTTGCATTGCTGACGCGTCTTCGACGTTCGATCGACAGAGCACCATCATGGCAAGAGTAGCGGAATTCGGCGTCATTCCGGTCTTTCGCGACCGGGATGGACGCCTTGCGGTTCAACCGCAAATGATCTTCCCTTCGGAAGAAGATGCCAAGCGCGCCGCCCAGATCTTTGCGGAAGTGCTGGGCGGAGCAGTC
>JAFAUR010001009.1 GCA_019243205.1 Acidobacteriaceae bacterium
GTCACGATTCGATTCGCGGGCAAATGGTCCGACTCAGCTATTGAATTCTCCGCACGCTTGGTGGATGGACGGAGAGTACGTCAACAATTTCATCTTCGCAGACTACGCAATAATAACGTGTCGGGCCGGGGTATTTATCACAAGCGAAGCTTGCTCGGGCCATGTAGTCCATAAAGTGCGATTTTGAATAAGTTCGGAATCTTCGCCCTTCAAACTGCTCTTCATCGCTCACTGACGCGAAGGACTCGTTCAGGACCGAGTAGCCAACGTAGTCGTCCCACGTTAGCTCGAAGATTCGACTCTCGTTCGTAGTCTCGATTCGCGTACAGTTAGGAATTATCACGCCAACAACCTCAATGGACTCCGACTGGCCGACCGGGAGTCCTTCGGCAACAACGAGCTTCAGCAAGTTGCGACCAAGTACTTGAAGATCAGCCAGAAACAGGGACCTGCGCTCGTTAGTTTCGCTACTCACGTCTGCCATTCCTCTAGAATAATGCCTACTGTGTTGAGCGTTATTGCAGGCTCTTGTGGACGAAAAGTCATTAGGGTTGAACGGAACTGCTGAGGCGACGAAGAGTTCGGGTGCACTGGAAAGTGCAACGCCGAAGCAGTTCGGATAACCCCACTTGAAGGAAGCCGTGTCCGAGAAAGCCTATGCGGTTTGAAGGCGGTTTCGCGAGATTTCGACGAACCACCAAGCAAACGAAACGTGCTTGCCAGCGCTCCTGCGTGCGTTATAGGCACCCAAAAGCAAGCTAGCAGGAGGCGGAACTATCGGTGGGACGGAGTCTGAGCACACGTCGGGCATAGCTGCCACCCGACGGCAGTCATGGGTCCACGGACTCAGAACAGGGTAGCGGCTCATGAAGTATCGAAAGTGGCCGCGCAAGGGCGACTCTGGAGTTGCGCGGCACTCAGGCGCACGAGCGGAACGAGCCTGCCGTGTTGACAGTAGGGGCATTTGCCTGGGGCAGGAACTGGCGCCGACAGCGCACTCGTATGGGTTTCCAGGGGTGAGCATGGCGGCAGCAGAGTGGAGCACAAGCCGAGCGCGCGCTTTCGTTCCCGATTCGCCAGGTAGCCAAAGTGACGGATTTTGACAAAGCCGCGCGGCAGCACAGGCAGCAGAAAACGGCGCATAAACTCCACAGCCGGAAGCGTCATGACTTTTTGTTGGTTGCCGTGGGCCGAATCGCGCCAGCGGAAAGTGACCTGGCCGTCTTCCCAACGGAGAAGCCGGCCGTTGGATATGGCGACGCGGTGCGTATAGTGGGCTAAATAGCGAATCACGTGTTGTGGACCCGCCAACGGCTTCTTGGCATAGACCACCCAGTCTTCCTGTTGCAGAGTCCAGGTGAAGCGGGCGAAGACTTTCCGCTCCTGCCAGGGCAGAAGCGGACCGGAGAGTTGCAGTTGCCCTCGCCGGTGAGCGCGGCGCAGTCAGGCTAGAAACCGGCCCCGGAACTTCGCCGCGAGTACTTTGGCGGGCAGGAAGAAACGCGGATGGCGCAGCGGAATCCAGCGTGACTGATCGAACGCGAGGCCGCCCGCCGGCACCAGGCAATGCAGGTGCGGATGAGCCAGCAGTTTCTGATCCCAGGTATGCAGCACCGCCAGAAAGCCGAGCCGTGCGCCGAGGCGCTTCGGATCGGCAGCGATGGTCAGCAGCGTTTGCGAGGCCGCCCGGAAGAGCAGATTGTACACCACGCGGGGGTTCTGCCGGGCCAGCGGGATCAACTCATGCGGCAGCGTAAAAACGACATGCGAGTACGGAACCGGTAAGAGTTCCTCGGAGCGGGCCGCCAGCCAGCGGTCCCGCGCCCGGCTGCCGCACTGCGGGCAATGGCGGTTCAAGCACGAGTTATACACGATCACTTCGCGTTGGCAGTCCGCGCATTGATGGAGATGGGCGCCCAGCGCGGCGGTGCGACAGGCGCCGAGGTCGCGGAGTGTCTGCCGCTGGCGATCCGACAAGGTGTGGCCCCAACGCTGGAGAAATTCCGGTTCGTGTTGACGAAAAATCTCGGCGACGGTAGGCCGAGACTCGTTCACCGGAGTCGACTGCTTTCTGCCGATACATCCAGGGGGGAAAGGGCGAGCGTGTCAAAGGGACTCGCCACGGCCTGCAGTCTCCGTGTGGACACGCGCAAGTAGCAGGCGGTCGTGCGAATATCCACATGGCCGAGCAGCACTTGGATGGTGCGCAGATCGGCACCCGCTTCCAGTAGATGGGTCGCGTAGCTGTGCCGAAACACATGGGGGTGAACCGGCTTTTCAATGCCGGCGCGGCGTCCGGCATTGGCGCAGATCACACGCAAACTCTTGCCGCCCATCGGATGTTCCTGCCGTTCTTGCGAAGGAAACAGCCACTCTTTCGGCTTCTGCCAGCGCCAGTAGACTCGCAAGCGTTCGAGCAGCATCGGCGACAGGACCAGGTCGCGCGGTACTTGCCCTTTTCCGTGGCGGATGTGCAGGACCATGCGTGGGCTGTCAATGTCGCTGACCTTCAGCAAGCGCAATTCTTTCGAGCGCAGGCCGGTGGCGTAGAGGGTAGCAAGCATGGTCCAGTGCTTCAGATTGCGCGTGTATTCAAGAATGCGGGTGATCTCGTCGGCACTAAGCACCGTCGGCAACGACAAGGGCCGCTTCGGGCAGGAAATCTCCTCATCGAACCAACGCTGCTTAAGGACCCGCACGGAGAGGAAGCGAAGAGCGGCCCGGTTTACATGCAGGGCGGGCCAACTCAGTTTCCGTTCACCCAGCAGATACAACAGGTAGGAGCGCACCTGCTCGGCGTGCAACTGTTCCAAACTCTGGCCGTAATAGCGGACAAATCGCTCCACACAGCCGAGATAGGTAGTAATGGTTTCTTCGGAGCAGTTGCGGAGTTGCAATTCCTCCC
>JAFAUR010000074.1 GCA_019243205.1 Acidobacteriaceae bacterium
ATAGTCGATCCGGCCCACATTATTCCAGGTATTCTGGGGTGTTCCGCCGCCCGAATCGGCAGGCACGTTGTAGATCACGGTCTGGTAAGCCGGGGTGTTGGCCGGGAAAGCCTTACACGCGGCAGTCGTACAACCGACATCGCCAACAGTAAAGCTAGTGGAAGTGCCGAGATTGGGCTTCAGTTTGCCAAATGCAGCAAAGAACTGCTGAGTAGCGGGATTGGAGGCACTGATCAAGGCCGGCGTCGGAACTACGGCATAAGTAGCAGCAACGCTGCGAACTCTGATCCACTCCGCATTGTCAAAGAAGAAGAGCTTGTCCTTAATGATCGGCCCGCCTACCGAGAACCCAAACTGGTTCCGGGTGAATACGGGCTTAGAAACGTCGTTCGCGTTGTTGTTGAAGCTGTTCGCAGCAAGGGAAGAAACACGATTGAACTCGTAGGCGCTCCCATGCAGGCTATTGGTGCCGGCTTTGGTCGCAACGTTCACGACGCCGCCGGAGGCGCCGCCGAACTCAGCCGTGAAATCACCGGTGACAACGCTGAATTCCTGAATCGAGTCTTGCGGCACAGTAACGGCAACGGTGGTATCGAAAGCATTGACGTTGGAAACGCCGTCCAGCAGAATCGCGGTCGAACTGGAGCGCTGCCCGTTGATAGCTACACCAACTCCGCGGCCGCCAGGATCGGAATCCGAGACGTTGCCGACCGTTTTGACGAGGTCGTACGGATTACGGCTGATGGTCGGCAAGGTTGCAATCTGCTGTGTATTGAGCGTCTCGCTGAGCGTTTGGGTGGTTGTATTCACCTGAACGCCGGCTTCGGTCACCTGGACAGTCGTTGCACTCTGACCGACTTGCAGTTTAGCCTCAATGCCGACTCTGGCGCCAACCGCCACAGTAACCGTCTGTTTGTAAGTCGCGAAGCCGGACACCTCAATGGTGACCGCGTATTCGCCGGGAAGCAGATTGGCGACAGCAAAGTCACCCGCGCCGGACGCAGTGGTGTCTCGCGTTGCGCCAGTCGCGGTGTTCACGACTCTGACTGCCGCATTCGGAACCGCCGCGCCGGACGGATCTGTTACTGTTCCTACGATTTGTCCGGTTTCGGTTTGCCCCCAAACCAGGCAACATAAACCTAAAAGGGCCGCAAAGACCCTTATGAAATGCCTAGAACTCATTTGAAATCCCAATTCCTTAGCTGATATCCCCATCCCCGGCCCCGAGGCCGAAGCAGTCGAAGCCTAATCAAGCAATTAGGCAGCCATACATAAACCGGCTGGGTGACAGAGAGGTAGCGTCCGGGAATCAGCAAGATAGCTGCCCCGAAGGGCTTAACACCCGCTACAAGAACTGGAATATTGGACCAAAACTGGAAGACTCGCAAGATTCTCCAAGAAACAGAAGATTTCAGAACGTGAGTTTCACCTCAGTCTGCACAACCCGCCCGGAAACCGCCGACCCTTGAAATGCTCCGTATGCGCTGGTTGGCGCCGAAACCGTCTCCACAATCCTCCCGAATTGCTCGTTCCCGACATTGTTGATCGGCAGATCGAAGTTCGGGTGGTTCAAAAGGTTGAGAAGATAGGCCCCGACCTGAAGTTTGAAACGCTCTCCGAGTGCAAACACGTTCACGGCCAGCGAAACGACTTCCTCGCCAGATTCCCGAAATCGAGCTGATTGCCGGCGCCGAGGAACTATGAGGACGACAACTTGCCCGACCCCCAGATTGACGGAGCCGCTTTCCGCCTTAAGTCCCGGACTGGTTACCGAGACTTCATAGCTGCCGGGCTGCAGGGTCGTGAACCGGTACTGACCGGAGGCAATTCGGCGTGGCAGTCCGCTGCTCGCCGGTGGCTACGTTCTTAAGCGTAACCGTCGCACGCGGAACGATCGCGTCCGTGGGGTCCGATACCGTCCCAGTGATATCACCCGTGGTGATGGTTTGTGCTGATAGGATCGCGCCAACCCGAGTGGAAACATCAGCAGCAGTCGAGAAGCAAATCCCATATCGCTCGTCCGGGGCCAATTCACCGCCATTGCCGGCAAGCCGTTGATCTAAATACAGAATTCCCGGATTGCCGGGACTCAGATCTATTGTTTCAGGAATTTTCTTACTTACTAACTATATGATTGTGAATTGGCTACAATTATTGTTTACCGACTTACTCGAATAACTTCGCTGATATTACCTCGGGTTTACGTCTGACTTAAGTAATATAATCAGATCCACAGCAGCGTTCTAATTAGCTGGGGCAAGCTAGGAAAACTTACATTCGAAAAATTCGGGGAAGTTCGGACAGCGCGATGCAGGTATGATGCGCCGAGCGTCCGGGTCGAAACCCATAGCTGTGATCGGAAAACGTCCGGTCCATCTGCGCTGCAGAACCTGCATCACCGCCTGCTGGATGAATCGATCCAGCACCGTCGGGATGCCAAGCTTTCGCACCCCTCCGTCCGGCTTGGGGATTTCCACCCGTCTGACCGGCTGCGGCTTATAGGTCCCAACAACTGTTCCCGAATGGCTGGCCAATGCTGTTTCAGGTACTCTGGCAACTGCTGGACAGTCATCCTGTAACGCCCCACTTTTCTCACCCTCGTAGTTGTCAGTTTTTCTCACGTTAAGTCCCGGCTGGATGGCTGCGGACATGGGACGGCGGCGGGGTTG
>JAFAUR010000188.1 GCA_019243205.1 Acidobacteriaceae bacterium
TGGGCCTTCGGCTCGTACCTGGGTAGCGCAGGCGGCTCCTGTCCTTGCAAAGCGGAAATAAAGAACTCAACGAAAAGCAGGAACAGTATTTGGCGTGCCATCTTTAACTTCCTCACTTGAGAGCGATGTGAAAAGGAGCATAGGCCAACCATTTAAACGAATGCTAAGGCAGAACGCCAGCATTCATGGTTCGTTAATGTCGCTTCTTCTATGATCACTGCCGGGAAAAGAAGGTGATGACTTTGAATCTTTCACGATGTTACCGGGCAAGTTTTGCAGTCAGTTCCGTGGTGCTGCCGATGGCGTTTTGTTCCCTGGCGCAGGCACAGCATGCAGTCAAGGGCGAGTTCAAAGAGACATTCCATGCCAAGCCGTTTGCAGGAGTCCCTGCGTACCAGCCGGTTGGCTCGCTGTCAGGTCACCTGCGGAGCGTAGGTGCAGACACGATGGAAACTCTGGTGAAGTACTGGAGCGAAGACTTCAAGAAGACCTATCCCGACGTGAGCTTTGACATGGAGGCCAAGGCCTCAGGAACGGCCGGGCCGGCACTGACGAACGGTACGGCCGATCTGGGCCCGGTAGCCCGAGAAATGCTGCCGAACGAAGAGAAGGAATTTGTGGATAAATTTGGATATAAGCCGTTTGCCGTGCGGGTCGCCGGTGGCAGTTATCGAACGCCGGGCAAGACTCACGCCATCGCCTTTTTCGTGAACGAAAAGAATCCGATTCGTGAATTGACCTTCGAACAAATCGATGCCATGTATTCCACAACGCGTAAATTAGGCTACAAAGACGTGAACACCTGGGGCGATGTTGGTGTGAAGGGCGATTTTGCGGACAAGCCGATTCATCTTTGGGGACTGATCAGACCGAACGGTATTGCTTATTTTCTTCAATTACGAATCCTGAAGGGCGGCGATTACAAAGACGGAATCACGGAGCGAACCACAGTGGGATCTCTGGCGGCTCTCGATGCTATCACTCAGGGTGTTGCCAAGGATCCGTACGCAATTGGTTACGCGGGATTCGGAAATGTGACGCCCGGCGCGAAAACGGTAGCCCTGGCTAAGCAGAGTGGCGGGCCGTATTTCAAAGGCACTTTCGAAGAGGTGCTGAACCAGCAATATCCATTGAGCAGAGTCATTTATATCTACGTCAACCGGCCTCCCGGAAAGCCGCTGGATCCGAAAGTGCGGGAGTTTCTCAAGTTTGCGGTAAGCAAGCAGGGCCAAGACGATGTTGTTAAAGAAGGCATCTTCCTGCCTCTCCCACCTGCCATGGTCAAAGAAGAACTTAAGAAACTCGACGAGGGCGGCTCTTTCTAAACAATCCTACAGGTGATCGGGCGCCTGAGCGGAGATCATATAGCCTTCGCTGCGGCGCGTGTGAATCAGGTGCTGCTCGAAGCCGCCGTCAATCTTTTTGCGCAGGCGGTTCATGTAAACGTCGACTATGTTCGACAAAGGGTCAAGCGCTTCATCCCAGGCATGTTCGGCAATCTGCGCCCGCCCCAGAATCTGGCCCTTATAGATCATCAATAGCTCTAGTAACGCATATTCTTTGGCGGTGAGACGAATCGGACGTCCCGCACGGGTGACCGTCTGATCAATGGTGTTGACCGACAGATCTGCCAACTCAAGTATGTCGGGCCTGAGTTCTCTGGGGCGGCGCATCAACGCGCGCATACGCGCGAGCAGCACCTCAAAATCGAAGGGTTTCACCAAGTAGTCATCAGCTCCCGAGTTGAGACCACCGATGACCTCGGCCGTGTGACCTAGCGCAGTCAGCATCAGGATAGGTATGCGCACTGACTTAGCGCGCAACTCGCGGCAGACGGTCAGGCCGTCTTTTCCAGGCAGCTTGCGATCGAGAATTAGCAAATCGTAAGGCCGGCTCGTGGCGTACGAAAGAGCCTCGAGTCCAGTGCAAGCAATATCCACCGAATGTTCTTCATCCGTGAGCCCTCGGGCAATGAAGCCGGCCATGTCGGGCTCATCTTCGGCTACCAAAATCTTCATACGGTTTTTGGAAACGAGCCAGCCCCAATGCTACCGCTCACGCGAGGGTAGCGTTTGGTTCGGCGGAGGCATCGACGTTCATTGCCGGTACCCGCCTGCGCATAGACACGATTGTGGCGATGAGGCCGCAAGCTGCGGCAAACGATAACCAAACCCCCGGCATCGCTTTGTTACCTGTCTTTGCAATCAGTTCTGTACAGATAGCGGGCGTAAAGCCGCCAAAAATCGCAGTGGCAAGGCTGTATGCCAACGAAAAACCAGAAGCGCGAACGTCTGGCGGCATCAGCTCCGTCAGGTACACGACCATGGCCCCGTTATAGCTTCCGAAGATGAACGATAGCCACAGTTCGACGATCAGAAGCTTGTCAAACGAAGGCGCTGCGGCTAGCCAGAGCAGAGCCGGATAAGCAGTAAGCAGCGTCAGGACTGTACATCCGATCAACAGTGGAATCCGGCCGATCCGGTCTGAAAGCGAACCCATGATCGGCAGCCAAATAAAATTAGAGATTCCTACACATAGCGTGACAATCAGGTTGTCGCGATCGGCGAGGTGAAGAGCAGTACGGCCGAAAGTGGGAGTATAGGCAGTGATGGTGTAGAAAGTCACGGTTGTCATCGTGACCAGCATGAGCCCCACGAGCACGATCTTCCAATTCGCGCTCAGAGAGTTCAGGATCTGAGATGTCGAAGGATGGCGCTTTCGCGCGGCGAACTCTTCCGTTTCCGGAAGCGATCTTCGGATCAAGAACAGAACCGGAATGATTAGGCAGCCGACC
This sequence comes from Acidobacteriaceae bacterium, assembly GCA_019243205.1. Taxonomy (GTDB): domain Bacteria; phylum Acidobacteriota; class Terriglobia; order Bryobacterales; family Bryobacteraceae; genus Bog-105. The sequence goes on from JAFAUR010000188.1 coordinate 2,795, forward strand.
CACAGAGGTACCCGCCATCCCCACGCGGTCATCTGGGCGGGACTCAAGGTCGAATTCAGCCAGACTCCCAGAAGCGCGGCTAACATCACGGCCGGTTGCTGGCTAGCAGATTGCCAGCTCACGTAGAAACCTTTGTGCCCCGGGGTTGCTATTTCTGCCAGATAGACCGATACGCCTCCCAGTTCGACACCGGCAGAAAAGCCCTGGACCAGGCGTCCAAGCAAAATCAACAAAGGCGCAAGCAGTCCAATAGCGGCGTATCCAGGCGTGCAGGCGATCGACAGTGTCCCGATGGACATCAGCCCCAACGTGACGAGAAGACCAGTGCGTCGTCCGCGGCGGTCGAGGTAAGCGCCAAGCACCAGGGCGCCGATGGGACGCATCAAGTAACCCGCGCCGAACGTCATCAGAGCGAACATCAGTTGTGCGAAATTGCTGCTCTTTGGGAAAAAAGTCCTGCCAATCGCAGCCGCGTAATAGCCGAAAACCATGAAGTCGTACATCTCCAGGAAATTGCCACTGGCTACGCGGATCACCGATTTGATCTTGGCTCGTCGCTCGGATTGCGTCATAAACATATTTCTCCTGGAGTGTTGAAGCGTACGCCGCTGCCACGAACGGTATCACCTTCCACATGAATGCGCCATTAACGAAGGCACTGGAGTTCACAGTGCGTTAACCTCACAGGAAATACATTCGGCACAGCACGTGCGCGCCTGTTCGAGAACTCTCCCGTTGGTTTCTGTGGCGCTGATGTTTATCTCTGGCCTGGCCGTAGCCGTGGATATAGAGTCGTATATACCGCAGAACGTGGCTCCGCCTTCGGGTGCTAGCTACTGGCATAACGGTGCGATCACCATCGTCGGATACAACGACATGAACGTGATCTTTGACAAGCTGAACGCGTTATTCCTGCATTACCATCCGGGGTTCCGCTTCAACATGCGCCTGAGCGGCACGGCTGCGGCACCGGCTGCACTTGCATTTGGCCTTTCTGCTTTTGCACCCATGGGTGCGGAATTTTCTGTCCACGAAACCACCACTTTCCGCGCAATTACCGGAAGCGATCCCGTTCTCTTTCGGATCGCACACTGCTCGTTGGACCGGCGCGCGAAATCCGCCCCCATTGGCATTTTTGTTAATACCGCCAACCCTCTCGAATCGCTCAGCGCCCTGCAAGTCGCGCAAATGTTCACTACCGGGCAGCCTGAAGGCGACCTCACGTCGTGGGGACAGCTCGGGCTCTCGGATCATTGGCGCGAAAAGTCCATTCACCCGGTCGGCATTATGGAGGAAGCGGCAGGGGGACTCTCTTCGTTTATGCTCGACAAGATGCGTGGTCTCCCGTTCGCGCCCGCCTTCGGTGGATTCCCGCAATCGACAGATGTCGTGAACCGCGTGGCAGAGGACGCAGACGGCATCGGTTTCGCATCCGGAAACTTGTCCGATGGCCATGTCAAACTGCTCAAAATCGATGGCAAGACAATCAACGACAAGAATTATCCCTACGACCGATTTCTGCTGATCTATGTGCGGGAGATGCCAAGCTCGTTCGAGGCTGAATATCTGCGTTTCATTTTGTCTAAAGAAGGGCAGTCCACGATTGCGAACGCCACGCCTCATTACAGGCCGCTGACCGTCGCAGAGGTACAGGAAGAAATGAAGAAGCTCGAGGGGCTGACTCATCGACGTCCAGTCGCTCGACCGCGGCGGGATCCGGAACCCCACTCGCGCGGAGAGTTTTGCATGATGGGCCCACCCGAATTTCGAAGCTGGCTTGAAAAAGCAAATGCAGCATTCGGGAAACGGCATCTCGAGTTCCGCTCCAAACTGATTCTCCAGGGCACCGCCGCAGCACTGGACGGGATTAGCGTGCAAGTCGCAACGCTGGCAATAACGGATCGCGCAGCGTGGCCGCTGGAGCTGAGACCTTTTCGCCAGCTCCAGGGCGATGAGCCGGCGGATATCGAGATCGCTCGAATTCGCTACAGCGCCTCCGAACAACGATTACCACCCGGCATTTACGTAAACGATGAGAACCCGGTACAAGGACTCACGCTCGAGCAGCTGAAACGGATTTTCGTAAGAGGAAGCCCGAAAGGCGACATAACTCAGTGGGGGCAACTTGGCTTACCAGCGCCATGGGCAAATCGGAGAATTCACGTTTACGGTCTGCGCGACGATGGCAGCTTCGCGACCGCCATGCGTCACGAATATCTCGATTCACTCCCGTTTACGCGAGCTTACGAACCATTCCTTCGCCCGGCTGAGGCGGCAAAAGGCGTCGCCGATGATGTATTCGGTATCGCTCTGCTCGACGCCGGCAACCGCGCAGGCTTACCCGACAAAGTCAGAATCCTCCCGCTGGCGGGCGCAGCCGCAACATCTTACGACGTTGGTGACGGACGATATCCTCTATCCAAACACGTCCATGTTTATCTGAACCGGATACCTGGAGATCCCCTGGTGCGCGAATATCTGCGATGGTTACTTTCGTCTGAAGGCCAACAGATCATCGCGACGGAGCGAGACGCAGGAGTCATGCCTCTGACCGCGCAAGAGATACCCCGCGAATTGTCGAAACTTCGATAAGGGCCGACAAAGCCCATTAATCGTGTATTAATGCAAGAAGTCCTAAGCTCCAATACGCACCAAACATTTCCGGGGGAATCTATGCGCCTCGTCGCGGTCGCCACGTTGGGTTTGCTGGTTCGCAGTTTGTCCGCTCAGGTTGCGGGGGGTGCATTAACTGGAAGTGTCACTGACCCGAGCGGCAACGCGGTGCCGAACGCTCAAGTAACCATCGCGGAGAAGTCTCGAAACGCGGTTCGCGAGGTCGCAACCGATCAGAACGGGCTCTATAACGTACCAAATCTCAATCCGGGCACTTATGAGCTCAGAGTATCTGCACCAGGCTTCGCTACGCTCGTGCAGAACAATGTCGTGATCGACGTTGCCACCGAAGCTGTCGTAAACCTCCAGCTTCAGCTCGGGAGCACGAAGACCATGATCGAAGTCACAGCAACGCCGCCTGCCGTAGAGGGTGCCACATCTGCCATTACCGCGGTAGTTGGCGGCACAACCGTCCGGCAACTTCCATTGAACGGACGCGACTGGACCTCTCTAGCCGCGCTGGAGCCAGGCGTTTCCGTTGTTCGAACCCAAAACAGCGCCAACCAGTTGACGATCAATCGAACCAATCGGGGCCTAGGCACGCAGATGACGATAAATGGAAATCGTCCTCAGCAGAACAATTACCGTCTCGACGGAGTCAGCATTAATGATCAGTTTGGAGGCAGCCCTGGGAGTTCACTCGGTCAAACCATCGGTGTCGACGCGGTTCAGGAGTTTTCCGTTGTCAGTACGAATGCACCCGCTGACTACGGCAAGAACGCCGGCGCCGTCGTTAACGCCGTGACTCGTTCCGGAACTAACGATATTCACGGAAGTGCCTACGAGTTCTTTCGTAACAGCGCCTTGGATGCGAGGAATTTCTTTGATGCCGGGTCGCCTCCTCCGTTTAAACGCAATCAGTTTGGCGGTTCTGTAGGGCTACCGATCGTAAAGAACAAGACCTTCTTTTTCGTCGACTATGAAGGCTTGCGCCAAGGCCTGGGAACCAGCAACGTAATCAGTGTTCCTTCTGCAGCAGCCCGAAGCGGCCATCTGAGTTCCGGGAAAACGATCACGGTGAATCCAAAGGCTGCGCTCTATCTGAACGAGCTATATCCATTGCCGAATGGTCCGGTTTCGGGTGACATAGGAACCTACTCCTTCTCTACACAACTCATCTCTCAAGAGAATTTTGTGACCTCGCGGCTGGATCAGCACTTTTCTGACAAAGACGACTTGCATGGAGTGTTTTTGTGGGACAACTCGCAAACCTCGGGCCCTGATGCGTACGACATTGTGAATCTCGGGATCGTTTCTCAACGCCGCACCTTGCAAGTGGAGGAGAGCCATCTTTTCTCCCCGGCAGTGATAAATATCGCCCGCGTTGGATTCAATCGCGATATCTCGTCTGCGCTCGATTCCCTCGGCGCCATCGACCCCGCGGCCGCTGATCCGTCCTTGGGATTCGTTCCCGGTCGCAACGTGGGTAGCATCCTCATCGGCGGCGTGACTACGCTCAATGGCGGTGTAGGCGCGGCCGGACAATATATTTACCACTACAACTCGTATCAGGTGTACGACGATCTCTTCTGGACGAAAAGTGGCCATGCATTAAAGTTTGGTGCGGCGTTTGAACGAGATCAGACAAACGGCGTTCCCGGTGGCACTCCCAACGGAAGCGTCAGCTTCTCATCTCTGACGAATTTCCTCACAAACATTCCTCAATCGTTCACTTCGAATATCCCTGGTACCGGCAGCGAACTTGGGTATCGCCAGAGTATCTTTGGAACTTACGTGCAGGACGACTGGCACGTGCTTCGAAACCTGACGCTCAATCTAGGGCTGCGCTATGAGATATCGACGGTCCCCACGGAACAGTACAATCGCCTCACCACTCTAACTAATCTGACCTCCCCTACGCTTCATCTCGGCGCGCCTTTGTTCCACAATCCTACTCTGCGTAACTTCTCGCCGCGTGTCGGTTTTGCGTGGGATCCTTTCAAGGACGGCAAGACCGCCATCCGTGCTGCGTTCGGACAGTACGATGTGCTGCCGCTGGTATACGAATACTTGTTATCGTCCTTGCTCAGCGCGCCATACCTAGAACAAGGGTCTATCACCGGGCTTCCTGTAGGCGCATTCCCAAACGCATTGTATGGTGCGTTGACACCTTCTTCGTTGCGGACGCAATGGATTGAACAAGATCCGAAACGGAGTTATGTTTTGGAATGGAACCTTAACCTTCAACGCGACATCGGCGCTGGTACTGTGGTTCAACTCGGATACACAGGGTCACACGGTGTGCACCTGACTTTCACTACTTCCAACGCCAATATTGTGCAGCCAATTGCTACGGTGCAAGGCTACGTTTGGCCGGCGAACGGAACACTTCCCAACCCGAATTTCGGCACCATTACGCCCACGCTTTGGCAGGTTTCTTCTTCGTATCAAGCCATGCAGGCGCGCATCTCGCGGCGCATGACGAAAGGATTACACGTCGAAGGTTCGTACACTTGGGGCAAGAGCATCGATACAAATTCCGAGGCCACCACA
>JAFAUR010000396.1 GCA_019243205.1 Acidobacteriaceae bacterium
TTATGCCAGCCTCATAGAATGTTTTCGTCATCTGCCGCAGCGCCTCGTTATAATCTGCTCGCATTTGAATTCGGACGTCCAGGACGACGTCCTGCCAGAGAACATCTTTGTCTTGCGGGACGTTCCAAGCGCGACCTTCGAGGCTTATGTAAAGGCCGCGAAAGCAGCAATCATCCCGCTGAAGCGCGACACGGGCGCATCAGGCCAAAGCGTGCTGCTGCGATTGATGCGAGATGCCAAGCCAATCGTCGTGACCAACAACGCGACGCTCAGAGACTACGTAAGCGAGCACGACGGGGCGTATGTCATCGACGACATACGCCGTGATCTACCCGATGTCATTTCGAAGATCGAGCGCCATCCAGATGAAGCGAGGCGCCGAGGCTTGCGGGCGCGACAACGTTATGTGGAGAAATTTACGAGATCCGCCATGGAGAACGCGCTTAGTCGGATCCTTCACGGGGCGCCGTGAGGAATTAGGTTTAGATGGTCGGCGGGCCGGCCGCCACGGACGCCCCAACACATCCAAGCGATCGCGCGCACAGTGAACATGCAGTGTATTTTTGTAAGGGATACGGTGGAAAATGGCGACCAGGTACAAAACCGCGGATTTAGCGCGGCAAGTTCATCGGTTCGCGCATTCACCGGTCGGTTTGGAGAAGTTCGAATTCGCTCATACTCATGTATTGCGGAACTAACTGAAAGTTGGGCACCTCACCGTAGATGCCCGGAAAAATCTAGACTGGGTGCGCGACGGACCCGCGCAATCACTTGAGAAACTTCGCCCAATCGATGCCGAACCGGCCCGATCGCAGACAACATTCGGAAAACGCAAAAATATGGACGAAAAAGACCACAACCGAAAAGCTTACGACAGTAGGCAGGCAATAAGGGCGTATTCGTCGGCAGGCGGCCTCACCCTGCAGGAAGAGCTCTGTTTAGGGCTTGTTCCGAAAGCGCGACGACGTTCCGTTCTGGATATGGGCATCGGCGGTGGACGTACCTCGGAAGCGTTGTGCCGCGAATTCAGTGAATACGTTGGATTCGACTATTCGCCGTCTCAGGTTGAAATGGCCAAGCATACTTTTCCCGCGCTCGACATTCGTTTAATGGACGCGAGAGATTTCGAATTTAATCGACAGTTCGACTGCTTATTCTTCTCCTTTAACGGCATTGACTATGTACTCCCCCAGGATCGCCTTAAAATTCTTGAACGCGTGGCATCTCACACGGCTAAGGGTGGTTATTTCATTTACTCAACACACAATCTTGCATTCAAGCGCGTGCAACCGTGGTTGAACAGGCTGTTTGTGGCAGAGATCGTTCATCCGAGGCGTTGGATGATTCTGTTGTCCAACAGATTGCGGAACTTTTGGAAGCAGCGTGACAACACGATGTCGGGCTGGGCCCTCTTGAATGATCCCGGTCTGCGCTTCGGTCTTCTTACTGTGTACGTGGACATGGAAAAGGAACAGCAGTTGCTGAAACGGTATGGCTTCGAAACCGTTGCGATCATTGGAAATGGGAAAAGACATTTTGTTTTTGATGCCGACGACGTTTGGGTCAATATCGTTGCCAGGAAAATTGAGTGAAATTGTGAGCGGACCCCGCATGCTCTCCACGAAGGGATCAACGACTGTCTCTAATCCATATGGCGTTGCTGAATTGGAGCGTCGAACCTGGCGGCCAATTGAACATTGCTTGGTCGTTGGTTTGCACGAAGCAAGAGTTTTGGTTCGCTGCGGAAGTCTCGGTCTCCTACGGGGTGGCGTCTCGTCCCAAGGAATTTCTTCTCAACGCTAGAGATGCGGACGTCGTTAAATAAACAAGCATGAACCACACTTCCTGGCCGGGTCTGAATAACGACGACTCGGTAATGTTATATATGAGCACGCCGAAAAATACGTAAAGCGCATATTCCTTGTAACCGGCGCTCGCCTTGTTTTCTGGAATTCGCATATAGCGGGTTAGGCGATTGAAGCTGACAGACAAAAACACTAATAAGCAGGCAATTCCTACAAGACCAACTTGAGCGAGAATGTCCAAATACCCGTTGTGCCCTTCGTTGGGCACCCAAGTCGCTCCCGTATATTCCACCAGAGATTCAATCTGGGGGCCTGTTTGCCAAAGCGCTCCATACCCGACTCCAAGCAGCGGGCTCTTTTCCGCGAGAAACCATAGGAAACGCCAAATCTGATCGCGGCCTGTCAGGGTTGCGTCGCCGTATAAAAGGTCAAGCGTTTCGTCCAATCCGTAGCCCATCACCAGGATTGCGATGCAGCTGGCTCCCAGAACGCAAATGGTGGCCAAGACGACCCGATTGGACTGATGAAGCTTATTCAGGATATGCATCAGGGCCACCAAGCCCAGCGAAATCATCAGGATGCCAAGTGCTGACTTCGAAAGTGTGAGCAACAACATCGTAGAGGCCGCTAGGAACGAAACTACAGCTATC